>JACIXM010000389.1 GCA_014360395.1 Actinotalea sp. | reverse complement strand
GCTGCCCGGCACCCTGACGCTGCTGGCCGACGCCGGGTTCTCGGACGAGGCGGCCGTGCGCTGGCTGTTCACTCCCGACGAGTCGCTCCGAGCGCTGGGGACCGGCCCGGTGCGCCCGACCACGCCGGTCGAGGCGCTGGCAGCCGGCCACAAGACCGAGGTGCGCCGCCGGGCTCAGGCCGAGGCGCTCTGACCCGCAGGCCGGGCCGCGCCGGGGCGGCGATCCGGTCGGAGCGGTCCGGGCGCGGCCCGGCCCGGGTCGCGGTCCGTCGCGTCAGGAGTGGCGCTTGACGGCCGCCTCGCCGAGGCGGACGAGCATGGTGCGGCCCGGCTCCTCCAGCGGCGCCTCGGCCAGGGCTTGCAGGGCAGGCTCGGCGAGCTCGTCGATCATGGCCTCGACGGCGGCGGTGGCACCGGTCGCCTCCAGGACGTCGCGGAGCCGCTGGACGTCCTCGGGCGTCAGGTCGCGCCGACCGAGGTGCTCGGTGAGCAGCGCCCGGTCCTCCGGTCCGGCGAGCTGCACCGCTCGGGCGACGAGGACGGTCCGCTTCCCCTCCCGCAGGTCGTCGCCCGCGGGCTTGCCCGTGGCGGCGGGGTCGCCGAACACGCCCAGGAGGTCGTCGCGGAGCTGGAACGCCTCGCCCAGCGCCAGCCCCTGCTGCCGGCACCGGTCGACCGCGTCACCCGGCGCGCCCGCCAGGACGGCGCCCAGCACCAGCGGGTGCTCGACGCTGTAGCGGGCGCTCTTGGCCCGGACCACGTGCCGGGCACGCCGCTCGTCCTGCGCCCCGTCGCCCCACGGCAGGGCCTGCCCGAGCACATCGAGGAACTGCCCGACCGTCACCTCCGTCCGCATGGCGTCGAACACGGTCCGCGCCGCGCGGCCGACCGACGGCGGCGCCGCCGCGACCGCGGCGGAGAACTCCCGCTCGCTCGCCACCAGCGCGAGGTCACCCAGGAGGATCGCGGCGGCCTCGCCGAAGGTGTCAGGCGGTCCGATCCAGCCGGCTGCCCGGTGCGCGGCCTCGAAGTGCCGGTGCGCCGAGGGGCGCCCCCGGCGGGTGTCGGAGCCGTCCATGACGTCGTCGTGGAAGAGCGCTGCCGCCTGGAACAGCTCCAGCGCGACGCCGACCCGCAGGATCGTGCGGCGGTCGGCGGCGGTGCCGCGGGCCGCGGCGGCCGGGCCGCCGTGCGCCCGCCACGACCAGTAGCAGAAGGCTGGTCGCAGGCGCTTGCCGCCCGCGACCATCGTGGACATCGCGTCCAGAAGGCCGTGGACGTCCTCGCCGTACGGCTCCAGCTCGCGTGCGAGGTCCGCCAGGTGCTGGTCGAGGAGGATCGCGAGGTCGCGGCGGAGATCCTCGATGTCGGTGGTACCGGTCGCTGCGTCGCTCACACCGTCACCCTAGGTCGCCCGGCGGTGCGGTCCGTCCCACCCGGTCCGGCGTACCGGTGGGCTCAACCGCCGTCACCGGTCCGGACGCGGCCCCCGAGCGTGAGGGTCCGCACGTCGTCGAGGTCGACCACGCCGATGGTGACCAGCTCGTCGCCTCCCGAGCGCGAGAAGGTCGCGTCCGCCGTCGGCCCCGTCCCGGCCGGCGTGGCCTCGGTGAAGCCGGCCGTGGTGAGGGCGTCCCGGTACAGGTCCACCAGGTCCCCGACCGACAGGGCCGAGCGCAGGGTGAGGGACACCTCGTGGACGTCGGCCGACGCCCCGACCGGTGCCGCGGAGCTGACGAGCAGGGCGGCGTCGTCGGGGACCGGCAGGAGGTCCAGCGGGAACGCCTCAGCCAGGGCGCCGACGCGGGAGCCGGTGCGCTCGGGCGTCACCGCGCGGGACTCGCTGGTCCTGGCGGCGGTGCCGGCGGACGGCTCGGGCAGGGGCGCCTCCTGCCGTCCCGTCTCTGTCCCGGGCTCCGCCACCGCGCCGGGCCGGTCTGCGAGCGTCGGTCCCGGCTGCGGTGCCGGGGCGCAGCCGCCCAGGAGCGGCCCCACGAGCAGGGCGGCGAGGAGGGCCGCACGTGCGGCGACCCGTCGTCGCGCCCGCACGTCGGCGCCGACCGTGGCCTCCATGGACGAACGGTAGCCCGAAAGGCCCGGATGTTCCGAGGCCCTCACCCGGGTGATTCAGGTCCGCGACCGTCCGGAACGGTCGGGGCGGCCAGGGCGGCGGGTTCCTCCCGGATCGACCCGTGCGCCGCGCGGGAGGGCACGGGTTTGACGTGTCCACAGCGTTGCGCCGGGCCGTCCGATCCACAGGGCAGGTGACCCGCCCGCCCGGTCGCCCGTCCGCCGTAGTCGGATCACCCCATGACCACCACGATCCGCACCCGTGAGCCGCGGGAGCTCCTGGCCCTCATCCCGTTCCAGCTGGGCTTCCGCCCCCGCGAGAGCGCCGTCGTCGTCAGCGTCCGGTCCCATCGTTCCCGGGTGGGTCTCGTGGCCCGCGTGGACCTCGACGTCCTGTCGGACCCCGAGCACGGTCCGGTGCTGGCGCGTTCCCTCGTGCAGCACCTCGTGCGCGACGGTGCCGGGGCGGTCGTGCTCGTCCTCTACACCGCGCTCGACGTCCGGGGCGTCGACGCGGCGGTGGCGACCGCCGCGCACGCGCACCTGGCCGAGGCGGCGGCCCACTTCCTCGGTGAGCCCTCGACCTGGGTGGTCGGCGAGACCGGCTGGCACGGCCTGGGGTGCGCGGACGCCCTGTGCTGCCCCCCGGGAGGACGGCCGCTGGACGACCTCGACGCCGCCGCGGTCAGCGCGGAGATGGTGCTGCGCGGGGCGTCGGTGGCGCCGCGGCGGGAGGACCTGGGTGACATCGGCCGTGCCTGCGCGCGCGACCGCCGGTCCGCGCGCCGCGCGGCCGCCCGGTGGTCCGCCCGTCGTGCGGCGTGCGAGGACCCCCGCGACCTCCACCGCTGGCGCCAGGCCTCCCTCGACCTGTGGCGGGAGGCCCTCGACCGCCTCGCCGCGGCAGCACGCGACGTCGTCGACGACGACGGTACCCGGGTCGACGACGGCGTCTCGGCCCGGGCCTTCCTGCCCGCTTCGCCGGTCCTCGGGCGACTGCGAGCGGCACTGGAGGACGTCCTGGTCCGGGACGCCGTCCTGCTGCTGCTCATCCCCGGCACCGGACGCGTCCCCGACCGTCTCGTGGCCGGGGACGTCGGCGAGGAGGTCGGGGCGGCACTCCAGCGGGTCGTCGACCCGGCGTGCGGTGTCCCGCCCGAGGAGGCGGTCGTGCTCGCGGCGGAGCGACTCCTGCGAGGCGTGGGCTCCCATGTGTCGGACCACCCGGCGCCGCCGACGCTCCTGGCCCTCCTGGCGTGGTGGCGGGGAGACGGTGCCCGGGCCGGCGTCCTGCTCGAACGGGCGCTGGAGCTGGACCCGTCCTACCGGCTGGCCGTCCTCGTGGAGGAGGCGCTCACCCACGGCATGCCGCCGGGCTGGCTCGCACCGTCCCGGCACTGAGGCCCGGGACCATCGGTGGGACCGAGGACCGGCGGATCCGGTAGCGTCGCCACGTCGCTGCAGCCGCCGTGGAGGAGGACCGATGAGTGTCGTGGTCGGCTACGTCGCCACACCCGAGGGCGCGTCCGCGTTGGAATCCGCCCTGACGGAGGCGCAGCGCCGCGGCGTCCCGCTCGTGGTGATCCTGTCCGACCGCGGGCAGCGCTTCGGCTCGGAGCCGACCGACCTCGAGCAGCAGGTCGCCGACGTCCGGGCACGGCTGGCCGACGCCGGGGTGCCGTTCGACGTGCGCCAGACGGCGCGGGGCCGGGACGTCGCCGACGACATCATCGGGGCCGCTGTCGAGGAGGGCGCCGAGCTCATCGTCATCGGCCTGCGACGACGGAGCCCGGTCGGCAAGCTCATCCTGGGCTCCAACGCCCAGCGCATCCTGCTCGACGCCCCGTGCCCCGTCCTCGCGGTGAAGCCGGGTCCGGCCTGACCCGACGGCGTCCCGCAGGTGCGGCGACGCGGGCGGTCGACGCACGCCCACGAGGGCCTCGGACGTTACAATGAGTGCTCGACTCCGGACCTTCCTCCCCGAGCCCTCGTGCGCCGAAAGGTTCTCACTTGCCTTCCCAGACCTCCCGTCCTGCCCTCCCGCGTGAGTTCGAGAGCCCTGCCCTGCAGGACCTCGTCCGGCTCGGCCGCACGCGCGGCTCGGTCGACGCGGACTCCGTCCGCTCGGCCTGCGAGGCGGCCCAGGTGGCTCCCGCGCGGCTCCGCACCGTGCTCCGCGGACTTCAGGACGCCGGCATCACGGTCGAGGCCCCGGTCGCGCGGCCGGCCGTCGCCGCGGCAGCCGCTCGGCGGTCCAGCACGACGACGGTGAAGGCGCCGGCGGAGGGTGCCGACGCCCCCGCAACGAAGACGACGAAGCGCGCGAAGGCCACGGGCGGGGCCGCCAAGACCTCCGGCGCCGCCAGCGCGCCGCGGGCGGCCGCCAAGACCGGTGCGGCCAAGGGCAAGGTCGCTGCCAAGGGTGCGGAGGCGGCCGCTGACGGCGACGACGACGCCGACGACGACATCGAGCCGGACATCGCGGAGGTCGCGGCCGAGGAGGTCGACCCGGACGCCGACGTGGCGGGCGACACCGCCGGCGACGACGAGGCCGCGTCCGGGGAGGACGCTGAGGCCGGGCCCGCAGCGGCGACGCCCGCCAAGGCGGACGACGAGGACACCGGGTTCACGTACTCGGACGCCGACGACGACGACGCCCCGGCGCAGCAGGTGGTCACCGCGGGCGCGACGGCCGACCCGGTCAAGGACTACCTCAAGCAGATCGGCAAGGTGGCCCTCCTCAACGCGGAGCAGGAGGTCGAGCTCGCCAAGCGGATCGAGGCCGGGCTGTTCGCCGAGGAGAAGCTCGCGGCGGCGACGAACCTCGAGCCGAAGCTGCGACGTGAGCTGGAGTGGATCGCCCAGGACGGACGCCGCGCCAAGAACCACCTGCTCGAGGCCAACCTGCGCCTCGTGGTGTCCCTCGCCAAGCGTTACACGGGGCGCGGCATGCTCTTCCTGGACCTCATCCAGGAGGGCAACCTCGGCCTGATCCGCGCCGTCGAGAAGTTCGACTACACCAAGGGCTACAAGTTCTCGACCTACGCGACCTGGTGGATCCGGCAGGCGATCACCCGCGCCATGGCGGACCAGGCGCGCACCATCCGCATCCCGGTGCACATGGTCGAGGTCATCAACAAGCTGGCGCGGGTGCAGCGCCAGATGCTGCAGGACCTCGGCCGGGAGCCCACCCCTGAGGAGCTCGCCAAGGAGCTCGACATGACCCCGGAGAAGGTCGTCGAGGTCCAGAAGTACGGGCGCGAGCCGATCTCCCTGCACACGCCCCTCGGCGAGGACGGCGACAGCGAGTTCGGCGACCTGATCGAGGACTCCGAGGCGATCGTGCCCGCGGACGCGGTCAGCTTCACGCTGCTGCAGGAGCAGCTGCACCAGGTCCTCGACACGCTCTCGGAGCGCGAGGCGGGTGTGGTCTCGATGCGGTTCGGTCTCACCGACGGCCAGCCGAAGACGCTCGACGAGATCGGCAAGGTCTACGGGGTCACCCGCGAGCGGATCCGCCAGATCGAGTCCAAGACCATGTCGAAGCTGCGGCACCCCAGCCGCTCGCAGGTCCTGCGCGACTACCTGGACTGAGACACCCGTGTCACGTCGCGCGACGGGGTGGACGCTCCTGGCCCTCGCGGTCGCCGGTGCCGTCGGCGTCGGCGCCCTGGGGGTCCGCGAGGGGCGCGTGGACGTCGCGCTGCTGGTCGTCGTGGCGGTCGGCGTCGTCGGCGCCACGGTGGCGGTGCTGCTGGACCGACGCAGCGCCGCGCGCCGGCCCCAGGAGGTCCCGGCGCGCGACGGCGCGCTCACCGAGCGCTGACCACCCCCGCCTCGGCACGCCCGCTGCCCGGCGCCGGGTGATCGCTGCGGGGACCTTCGCCCCTGGACCGACGCTGCCACCTGGGCGGACGCTGGATCATGACCAGGACCGCAGACCGGGTCCTCGTGGGGATCGTGGTCGCCGTGGTGCTGCTCGGCGGGGTGATCGCGTGGGTCGCGTCCCGCCGTACCCCGGAGGTGTTCGCCCCGGGGACCCCGGAGGCGGTGGTCCAGGAGTTCCTCGGCGCGGCGCTGGACCGGGACGACGAGAAGGTCCTGGCGATGCTCTCGGACGAGAGCTGCACGCTCGAGGACCTCGCGCGGGCGTGGGTCCCGGAGTCGGCGCGGATCGTCCTGGTGGACTCCACCGTGCGGGAGAGCTCCGCCACGGTCCGCATCGAGGTCACCGAGGCAGGAGATCTGCTGGGTGGCGGGTGGAGCCACGAGGAGGTCGTCGGCCTCACGCGTGACGGCGCCACCTGGCTGGTCCGACCGTCCTCGTGGCCCTACTACGACTGCGGCGGGTGGTGAGACCGATGATCGGTGTGGTGCTGGGGATCCTCGTGACGGCGGCTCCGGTCGTGCTCCTGGTGCTGCTGGTGCGGCGGCTGACCCGGCCGCATGCGGGCGCGGTCGACGGTCGCAGCGTCCGCCGGTTCTTCCAGTACGCGCTACTGTACGGACTCCTCCTCGTGGTGGCGATCGGCGTGACGGGGCTGCTGGTGCGGCTGGTGGAGTCGCCGCCGACGGTCTTCGGTGACGACACCGACCTCGCCCGATCCCTGACGTTCACGGTCGTGGGCATGCCCATGCTCGCCGGTGTCGTCCTGTGGACCCGCGTCCTGCACCGGCGGGACCCCGCCGAGCGCGACGCCCCGGGATGGGCGGTCTACCTGACCGTGGCGGGACTGACCGCGCTGGTCATGGCGATGGCCGACCTCCACGGGGTCGTGTCCCCGGCCGTCACCGGCCGGTGGGCGCCGGACGCTGGTGTCGCGTTCCTGGTCTGGGGCGGCATCTGGGCGGTGCACGCTGCGCTGCTGGGACGGACGGTTCCGGCGGGTCTGGCGCGCGGGCACCTGGCGGTCGGCTCCCTCATCGGGCTCGTCACCCTCCTCGTGGGTCTGGCGAGCGTCCTCGCCGACGCCGGGCGGGTCCTGGTCGTGGAGCGGGCGGCGCCCGCCTTCGTGAGCGCCGCGGACGGCGGTCCCGTCGCCCTCGCCGTCGTCGGCGCTCTCGTGTGGGTGTGGTACTGGCTGCTGCACTACCGTGCGGGCCCGCCGGACCTCCTCTGGCTGACCTACGTCCTGCCGGTCGGGGTCGGCGCCTCGCTCGTCACGGCCGTCGTCGGGTCGAGCCTCGCGCTGTACGCGGTGCTCGTGTGGGTCCTGGGTGACCCCGGGTACGGGGCGTGGCCGCGCCACTTCGCCGGCACTCCCGCGGCGGTCGGTGCCGCCGTCGTCGGCCTGGCGAGCTGGTGGTACCACCGGCAGGTCCTGCGGGCCTCGGCTCCCGCGACCCGCAACGACGTGGTCCGGCTGCACGACTACCTCATGGCCGGCATCTCCCTCGTCGCGGCTGCCGCCGGCCTGGCGGTGCTCGTCGTGGCGGCGATCGAGGCGCTCCTGCCCGCCGCGGTCGTCCAGCGCGGTGCCTCGGTCGCGAACTCGCTGCTCGCCGCCACGACGCTGCTGGTCGTCGGGGGGCCGCTGTGGTGGATGTTCTGGCGCCGGATCCGTCGGGAGACCGCACGTGCCGTCGCGAGCGAGATCGCCTCGCCGGTCCGTCGCACGTACCTGCTGGTGCTGTTCGGCGTCGGTGCCGTCGCGGCCGTGGTGACCGTGCTCGTCGCGAGCTACATGGCCATCCGCGGTGCCCTCGAGGGCGGCGTCGACGCACGGACCTGGTACGAGATGCGGGTCCCGCTCGGCATCCTCGTCGCGACCGCCGCCGTCTCGGGCTACCACTGGCGGGTGTACCGGGAGGACCGGGCCGCGGCGCCGCGGGTGGGGGCCGAGCGTCACGGCCCGCGGTACGTCCTGCTCATCGGCGCGCCCGACGACGGCGTCGTGGCGGCGGTCCGCAAGGCCACGCGCGGGGACGTGCGGCTGTGGGTCAGGACCGATGACCCCGCGCCGCCGTGGGTGACGGACGAGGTGGTCGCGGCGGTGTCGATCGACACGCACCCGGCCCTGGCGGTCATCGGCGGCGCCGACGGGATCCAGAGCATCCCGATCCAGCGGCCCTGACGGGTCAGCCGCCGACGCCGGCGAGGACCGCGCCCAGCCAGACCGCCGCGGCGCTCAGGGCGAGCGCGAGCTCGACGAGGAGCCCGAGGGCCGTGGCCCTCAAGGACAGCAGGGCGGACCCGCGGGCCGCCGCGACGTCCCGCAGGCGGGCGTACTCGGCCAGGAACAGGCCGCCCGCGAAGAACAGGAACAGGCCCAGGACCGGGATGACGAAGAAGCCGACGATCCCGGCCAGGCCGGCCAGGACCAGGGTGCGGCGAGGGACGCCCGACGCCGCGACCCGGCGACCGGTGATGACGTAGGTCGCGAGGTTGCCGAGGACCAGGAGGACGACGACGACGGCGAAGGTCCACCAGGCGCCGGCCGTACCCCGGTCCAGGGCCCACAGCAGCACGGACACGCCGATGGTGATCGACCCGGGGAGCACGGGCACGACGATGCCCACGAGCCCCACGAGCACGCCGACGCCGACCAGCACCTCCACGAGATCCATGGCTCTCCTCGGTCAGGGCGGGGGCGGGCCGGCCGGGCCCGGGACGGCGCAGGGCCCGACCGGGTGGTGCCGGTCGGGCCCTGCGAGGGTCGTC
>JACIXM010000388.1 GCA_014360395.1 Actinotalea sp. | reverse complement strand
TCCGCAGCGCCTCCTGCTTGCGGGCCCGCAGGCCGCGCTCGGTGTACCGGCGGAACTCCGCCGCCTGCTCGGCGTCCTCGCGGGAGGCGTCGGGCAGCAGCCGGCGCAGCGCCGGGTCCGCCGGCGGCGTGGCGTCCTCGCTGATCCCGACGAGCTCGGCGAGCGGGTCGTCGTCGGCCGTCCGGCCGTCGTCCAGCATGTCGTGGACGTCGTCAAGCAGGCGGCCCACGAGGTCGCGCTCGGCGCGCTCGAGGCGGCCCTCGACCCCGTGCCGGGTGCGGCGGAACCGGCCCGCCATCAGGCGGGGGACCTGTCCTGGGAGTACGTGGCCCACAGGCCGAAGCCGTGCATGGCCTCGGTGTCCCGTTCCATCTCCTCGCGAGTGCCGGTGGACACGACGGCGCGGCCCTTCTCGTGGACGTCGAGCATCAGCCGTTCCGCGGTGGCCCGGTCGTAGCCGAAGTACGTCTGGAACACGTAGGTCACGTAGCTCATCAGGTTGACCGGGTCGTTCCAGACGATGGTGACCCACGGGACGTCGGGTGAGACGGTCTCCTGCGAGCGCGGCTCGTCGAGCTCGACGGGCGCGACTCCCAGGACGACGGGGCCGCTCCTCGCGGTGCACGCTGCGCCGGTCACGCCCACGACAATAGATTGGCGTCGTGACGACGGACCACAGCAGCGCCCTGCTGACCGACCGCTACGAGCTGACGATGGTGCAGGCGGCGCTGGAGGCGGGGACCGCCGAGCGGCACTGCGTGTTCGAGACCTTCGCCCGGCGCCTGCCGGACACCCGCCGGTACGGTGTCGTCGCGGGGACCGGCCGGCTGCTCGACCTGCTGGAGGACTTCCGGTTCGGCGACGACGAGCTCGAGGCCCTGCGGGCGCAGGGGGTCGTGGACGAACGCACCTGCCGCTGGCTGCGCGACTTCAGGTTCACCGGGGACGTCGACGGCTACCGGGAGGGCGACGTCTACTACCCCGGCTCACCTGTGCTGACCGTCAGCGGGACGTTCGCCGAGTGCGCGCTGCTCGAGACGCTCGTGCTGTCGGTGCTCAACCACGACAGCGCCGTCGCCGCCGCAGCCGCCCGGATGGTCGTGGCCGCCGACGATCGCCCGGTCATCGAGATGGGGTCGCGACGCAGCCACGAAGAGTCCGCGGTCGCCGCCGCCCGGGCCG
>JACIXM010000387.1 GCA_014360395.1 Actinotalea sp. | reverse complement strand
GTCCCGACCGGGCGTACGCGCTGTACTGGTCGGTCCCCTCGTCCGAGTGGGAGGCCATGCTGCCGGTGCACGAGCAGGTGGTCGCGAGCTTCCAGCCGGCCGGCTGAGGTGCGCGACCCGGACAGGAGGAACATGGCCGCGCCCGTCGACGACGTCCCGCTGGCCGCCGCGCAGGACCCGCTGGTGGTGGCGCTCGACGTCGGGTCCACTGCGACCCGCGGCGGCGTGTACGACGCCACCGGCCGGCCCGTCTCCGGCCTGCGGCACAAGGTCCGCCACGCCTTCACCGCCGCGGCCGACGGCACCTCCGTGATCGACCCCGACCAGGTCACCGACGAGATCGCGCAGATCCTCGACGCGGTGACCGCGGACTCGGCCCTCGGCACCCGCGTCGCCGGCGTCGCCCTGGACACGTTCGCCGCCTCGCTCGTCGCGGTCGACCGGCAGGGCCGGCCCCTCACGCCCTGCCTCACGTACGCCGACTCCCGCAGTGCCGCGGACGTCGCGGCCCTGCGCGAGCAGCTCGACGAGCGCGCGGTCCACGACCGCACCGGGACCCGCCTCCACACGAGCTACCACGCACCCCGTCTGCGATGGCTCGCCCGCACCGACCCCAGCACGTTCGCCGCGGCGGCCGGCTGGTGGTCGCTCGGCGAGTACGTCCACCACCGGCTCCTCGGCGTCGCCGCCGCCGGCACCTCCACCCTGGCCTGGACGGGGCTGCTGGACCGGCGCACCGGGCAGCTCGACCCCGAGCTGCTGGATGCCGTCGGCGCGCGGCCCGACCAGTTCTCCCGCGCCCACGACCTCGCGGACACGGTCGAGCCGACGACGATGCCGCGCTGGCCCGCCCTGGCGCGGGCCCGCTGGTTCCCCGCCATCACGGACGGGTTCGCGAGCAACGTCGGCGCGGGAGCCACCGACCCCACCGTCCTGGCCGCGGCGACCGCGACGAGCGGTGCGCTGCGCGTGCTGCTCCCCCACGCCGCCGAGCCGCTGCCCTTCGGCCTGTGGAACTACCGCGTGGACGGCGACCGGACCCTGCTCGGCGGGGCCCTCAACGACGTCGGTCGCGCGATCAGCTGGGCACGGGCCACCCTGCGCACGGAGGACGACCTCGCCCCGCTCCTGGCCGCTGCGCCCACGACGACGACGCCGCTCGTGCTCCCCTACCTCACCGGGGAACGCGCGCCGTACTGGGCCGGGGACGCGCGCGCGGTGATCACCGGCGTCACCGCCGCGACCGACGGCGCCGCCCTGTTCCGCGGCACCGTCGAGGGCATCGCCACGACCTACGCACGCGTGGCGGCCCAGCTCGCACCGGCCGCACCCCAGGTCGAGCGGGTCGTGGCCTCCGGCCGGGTCAGCAACGACCTGCCGTCGTGGCTGCAGGTCCTCGCCGACGTCCTCGGGCGCCCCGTCACCCACATGACCCTCACGAGGTCGACCCTGCGCGGCACGGCGCTCCTGGCGCTGGACGTGCTGGACCCCGGCACGCCGCGCGCACCGCGGGCCGCGGGTGCCACGTTCGAGCCCGTCCCGGAGCGGACCGAGCACTACGCCGAGCGCACCGCCCGTTTCGCCGAGGTCTACGACGCGGTCGTGCGCCGCTAGATGCCTTCCTGCCCGTCCACGGCGGACGACGCGGGCGGTGCGGTGGACTCGCGCACCACGAGCGTCGTCGACAGCTGGACGTGGTGGGCGTCGACGGCCTCCCCGCGGGCGAGCTGGAGCACGGTGCGCAGCGCGACCCGACCCATCTCGACCACGGGCTGACGCACGGTGGTCAGGGCCGGCGCGGAGGACACCGCGGCGGACGTGTCGTCGAACCCCACGACCGACAGGTCCTGCGGCACGCGGACGCCGTGGCGCTGCGCCGACGCCAGGATGCCCAGGGCGATGGAGTCCGACGCCGCGAACACCGCGGTCGGCCGCTCCGCCAGGGCGAGCAGGTCGTCGGCCATCGCGACCCCCGCCTCGAAGGTGTGGGCCCGCGAGCGCACGAGCGCCTCGTCGACCTCGACCCCGGCACCCCGCAGCGCGCTGAGGTAGCCCTGCAGGCGCTCGGCCGAGGGCTGGAACGTCGGGGCGCCGCCGGCGAAGGCGATTCGCCGGTGCCCCAGTCCCAGCAGGTGCCGGGTCGCCTGGACCCCGCCGGAGAAGTTCGTCGAGCCGACCGACACCGTCGCGTCGTCGAGCGGGTTCGCCGGGTCCACGTGCACCACGGGGAGGTCCAGCGACCGCAGGAGGTGCTCCTGCTCGGGCGTCTGCTCGGAGGTGACGACGACGATCCCGGTCCGGTGCCGCGCCGCCTGCCGGCGGAGCCAGGTCGGGCTCAGCGGGACGACGCCACCGGCCGGGGTGTCCAGGACGTCGACGAGCACCTCGGTGTCGTGGGCGCGGGCCGCGGCGAGGACCCCTTCGAGCACCCGCAGGGCGTAGACGTCCGCCAGCGTCCGGAAGACGACGACGACGCTCCGCGGGGAGGTCCCCGCCCGCGGGCCGGTGGTCGGGGCGTAGCCGAGCCGCTCGATGGCGGCCTCGACCCGGCGGCGGGTCTCCGCGGAGATCCTCGGCCGCCCGTTGAGCACCTTGGAGGCGGTGGACGGGGAGACGCCGGCCGCGGCAGCGACCTGCGCGAGGGTGGGGCGGGGAGGGCCGGCGGGCATGGGGGCACCGTAACGGAAACTCTTTCGTGGCGGGAGGGGGGTCACGGGCCATCGACGGCTCCTTGGCGGATCTTCACAGCGACACCATCACCGTCTAAGGTCGCCCCAGAGCGGAATGCGTGACGAAACATTTTCTCACTCGACCCGCTGGGCGGGGATGCCGTCGTCCGCCGCCGCCCCGATCGGAGGACTCCCGTGACCACCTTCCACGTCGCCGTGACCGGCTCGGACCGCGCCGCCGGCACCGCCGACGCTCCGTTCCGCACCATCAACCGCGCCGCCCACGCGGCCCTGCCGGGCGACACCGTGCGCGTGCACGCCGGCACCTACCGGGAGTGGGTCAAGCCGGTGCGCGGCGGCCTCGGCGACGACCGCCGGATCACCTTCGAGGCCGCGCCGGGCGAGCACGTCGCCATCAAGGGCTCCGAGGTCGTCACCGGTTGGGTGCGCGAGGAGGGCACGGTCTGGCGGGTGGAGGTCCCCAACAGCCTGTTCGGGGCCTTCAACCCGTTCGACGCGCCCGTCGTCGGCGACTGGCTGCACCCCGGCCCGGGCGGCACCCTGGCCAGCCGCGGGGACGTGTACCTCGACGGCCGGTCGCTGTACCAGGTGCACGACCGCGCCGCCGTGGCGGACGCGCCGCGCCGCACGCACACGCGCTACTCCTGGACCGCGCTGGACACCGAGCTCCTCGACCCGGACGGGACGGTCCGCGTCTGGTACGCGGAGGTCGCCGAGGACGTCACGACGATCTGGGCGAACTTCGCCGGCGCCGACCCGAACGCGGCGCTGGTCGAGATCAACGTGCGCCCGGCCGTCTTCTACCCCGAGCGCAGCCACCTCGACTGGATCACCGTCCGCGGTTTCGAGCTCGCGCAGGCCGCGACCCCGTGGGCCCCGCCGACCGGCGACCAGCCCGGCCTCGTCGGACCGAACTGGGCCAAGGGCTGGGTCATCGAGGACAACCTCATCCGCGACGCGAAGTGCTCAGGTGTCTCGCTCGGCAAGAACGCCGCCAGCGGCGACAACTTCGGGTACGAGCGGGGCGACAAGCCGGGCTACCAGTACCAGATCGAGGCCGTGTTCACCGCCTCCCACCAGGGCTGGGACCGCGAGCACGTGGGCTCCCACGTCGTGCGCCGCAACGAGATCCGCGACTGCGGCCAGAACGGCGTCGTCGGCCACCTGGGCTGCGTGTTCTCGACCATCGCGGACAACCACATCCACCACATCGGGACCAAGCACGAGTTCTACGGCTACGAGATCGGCGGCATCAAGCTCCACGCCCCGCTGGACGTGACGATCGAGCACAACCGGATCCACGACACGACGCTCGGCATCTGGCTGGACTGGCAGGTCCAGGGCACCCGGATCAGCCGCAACCTGCTGTACCGGAACATCCGCGACCTGTTCATCGAGGTCAGCCACGGGCCGGCGACGGTCGACCACAACGTGCTCGCCTCGCCCATCGCGATCGAGCTGTTCAGCCAGGGCAACGCGTTCGTGCACAACCTCGTGCTCGGCGCGGTGCGGATGCAGGCGGTGCTGGACCGCGCGACGCCGTACCACGTGCCGCACTCCACGCAGGTGGCGGGGTACGCCTTCATCTACGCGGGCGACGACCGGTACGTCGGCAACCTCTTCGTCGGCACCCACGACGGCGTGTACGGGCCGGACGCGCCCCTGGTGCTGGAGGAGTTCCCGCCGGAGTCCTACGGGACCCACACCTACGAGGGCTTCCCCGCCTCGTGGCAGGAGTACCAGGAGCGCGTCGGGGTGTTCGGCGGCGCGGGCGACCACGCGCGCTTCCACCACGAGCGGCAGCCGGCGTACCTGCGGTCCAACGCGTACGCCGACGGCGCCCGACCCGCCTCCCACGAGACGGACGCGGTGACCGCGGCCGGGACCGCCGTCGTCCGCGTGGTCGACGACGGCGACGCCGTGTGGCTCGAGCACGACCTCCCGACGGCGCTGCTCGCGCCGGTGGGCGGCGTGGTCACGGGCGCGGACCTGGGCCACGTGCGGATCGCGGCGGCCGGCTTCGAGAACCCCGACGGCTCCCCCGTCGTCGGCGACGTCGATCTGGTCGGGACCCGCAAGGAGCCCGGCAGCACCTACCCCGCCGGCCCGCTCGCGGCGCTCGACGGCGGCGCCGGCCGCGTCCGGGTCTGGTGAGCGCGATGGCCGGAGGAGAGCAGCGCAGCGCCGCACGGTTCTACGCCCCGGCGGTCACCGCGGTCGACGCCGCCGGCGTCCTGGACCCGGCGGGGAACGTCGCCGTCTGGGACCACATCCTCGGCGGCGGCGTCGACGGCATCGTCCTCATGGGCAGCACCGGCGAGTTCTTCGCGCTGCGGCCACAGGACAAGCGGGCGCTCATCGACCTCGCGGTGCAGCACGTCCCCGCGCGCGGGGAGCTGATCGTCGGCACCGCGTGCCTGCGCGTGGACGACACCGTCGAGCTGAGCC
>JACIXM010000386.1 GCA_014360395.1 Actinotalea sp. | reverse complement strand
CCTCGCTGTCCTGGTGGGGCGGGTGACGACACCCGGCGGGTTCGCGTCCCCCGCCCCCGGACCGTCCACGCCGCCGTCCGGCGCACCGACGTCGCGCACCCCGTCGTCGGGCGGTGCGCCCCCGGACGCGCCCTCGGAGCCGTACTACGTCGGCTGGTCGCCGCCCACGGCGCCGCCGCCGCCACGACGCCGCGGCCTGCACCGGACCGGCGCACGGGTGCTCGCCGTCGTCGGTGCGCTCGCGCTGGTGGCGGTCGTCGTCGTCGGAGCGCGGACCTGGGCCGACTCCCGGCCGCTCGGCGACCCGCGCGGTGAGGTGTCGGCGCACCCGCGCCAGCTCGTCGTCGGGCACTGCCTCCAGGTGCTCCCGCCCGACGGGACCGTCCGGCGCGTCACGATCCTGCCGTGCGCGGAGCCGCACGAGGCCGAGGTCCTCAGCCGCCACCGCCACGCCGACCAGGCCTGGCCCGGTGCGACCGCCGTGCGCCGGGAGGCGGAGGCGGCGTGCGAGATGGACGCGACGCAGCAGGCGGCGGGGGTCCTGCCCGTCGTGTGGACGCCCACGGAGGCGTCGTGGCGCCAGGGCGACCGCGAGTCGCTGTGCCTGGCGTGGCTGCCCGGCAGCGGCCTGCGCGGGTCGTGGACCGACGGCGACGTCCGCCTGCCCTGACCGCGTCCCCGGCGGAGCGGTCGGCGGTCGGCGGTGGCCCGGCCCCTCAGGCGGGAAGGTCGACCAGGAGACGGACGGCGTCCTCGAGGGCCGCGGCCATGTCGACGGCGCCGCGGTCGTGCAGCCACTGCACCTGCAGGCCGTCCCAGCACGCGACGAGCAGGACGGCGGCCCGCGCGGGCTCGACGCCCGGGCGCAGCCGGCCCTCGTCGGCGGCCTGACGGAACGCCGTCGTCAGCTCCGCGCGCAGCCGGGCGTACCGCCGGACGAAGAAGTCGTGCGCGGGGTGCTCGGGGTCCCCGGCCTCGGCGGACAGGACGGCGTAGAGCTCCACCAGGCCCGGCGCCGCGGCGTTGGCCCGCGCGATGCCCAGCAGCGCGCGCAGGTGCGCGACACCGCGGGTGCCGACGGCCCCGGCCCGCACGCCGTCGACGGCGTCGCGCTCCTCCAGGACGGCCTGCAGCAGCGCCTCCTTGGTCGGGAAGTGGTGCAGCAGGCCCGGGTGGGACAGGCCACAGCGGGTCGCGAGCTCCCGCAGCGTGGCCGCGCGGTACCCGACCTCGCCGTGTCGCGCGTCAGACTTAGTGGCAGGACCCGCTTCTTGCGGGTCTGACCTGCGAAGGAGTCTGATCGATCATGGCGAGGCCGCCGGCGTTCCCGGCTGAGGAGAAGGTCCGGATCGTGTTGTCGATCCTGGCCGGTGAATTGAGCGTGGCTGAGGCCGCCCGCCGGGCGAAGGTCTCCGAGCAGTCGGTGGGGAACTGGAAGCGGCAGTTCCTGGAGTCCGGGCGCGCGGGGCTGGTCGCGGGCAAGTCCGGGCCCTCGACCCGTGAGCAGCGGCTGGAGGCCGAGGTCACCGAGCTGACCCAGGCGCTGGGTGAGGCCGCGGTGGAGATCCGGGTGTGGAAGAAGAGCGCAGAGGGCCGCCTGGGCCCTTCGAGGACCTCGAGGTGATCCGCACCGACGCGGGCATGCCGACCACGAGGTTCTGCGCGCTGATCGGCGTGCCCGAACGGACCTGGCGCCGCCACCAGGCCCGCGCCCGCGACGGCGCACCGGTCAAGGGCCCCTGGCCGCGCCCGGCCCGCGAAGGCGTCCGGGACGCGGCCCGCCGGCATGCGCTGGAGCACCCGGCATGGGGGCACCGCAAGGTCTGGGCGATGTGCCGCTACGACGGGCACCGGGTCGGTGAGTCCACCGTGCTGCGCCTGCTGCGGGACGAGGGCCTGCTGCTGGAGGCGAACTACCAGCGCGAACGGCGCCAGCACGCCGCCCGGCGCAAGGCCGCGTTCGCGACCGAACCGACCGGCCCGAACCAGGTCTGGCAGCTGGACTTCTCCGAGTTCGAGACCACCACCGGCGGGACGTGGCGCCTGGCCGGGTGCCGGGACTACTACTCCAAGTACGAGCACCCCTGGCACACGTCCCCGACTGCGAACCAGCATGACGCGATCGCCGCGGTCGAGCTCGCCCTGGCCGACTACGAGGCCACGTTCGGCCGCCCGCTGATCGAAGCCTGCGACGTCGACGACGACGGCAACGCCATCCCCGCCCTCACGCTCGTCACCGACAACGGCGGACCGTTCCGGTCCTTCCGGTTCGAGGCGTTCATCGCCACCCACCCCGAGATCCGCCACGTCCGCACCGCCGTCAAGAGCCCGGGCCAGAACGGCTCACGCGAACGCGGCTTCGGCTGCCTGAAGTACGAACGCCTCTATCTCGAAGAGATCAACGACGCCCTGGACCTGGTCGCCCACGCCGAGGACTACCGCGTCGAGTACAACACCGTCCGCCCGCACGAGGCCATCGCCTGGAACCGCCCCCTGGACGTCCACCTCGGCCTCGCCGACCCCCTCACCCCCAACTTTCCCGAACCCGAAACCCTGCCATCTGCTTGACGCGGGACAGCCGAAGAGACGCACCGCCTCGGCCAGCACGAGCTCGCGCGTCGCCCGGCCGCGCGCGTAGCCACCGGATCTCGCCATGGCCAATACCTACCACCCGGTCGGGATTGGGTCTAGCCTGGCCGCCGGTCCACTCACCGACCCTCGACCCGCCACCGACGCCCGCCCAGGGAGCACCGCATGACCACCCCCACCCCGGCCCCCGGCACCGCCGACCGGCTCGACGTCCCCGCCGTCCTCGCCGCGCTGACGCCGGAGGAGAAGGCGTCCCTGCTCGACGGCTCGGACGCCTGGCGCACGGAGCCGATCGCGCGGGCCGACGCCTCGCTCACCGTGCCGTCCGTCATGGTCGCCGACGGCCCCCACGGCCTGCGCAAGGAGCCCGAGGACCGTGAGAGCACCGGCTTCGGCGACGCGGTCCCCGCCACCTGCTTCCCGCCGGCCGCCGGTCTGGCGTCGAGCTGGGACCCGCAGCTGCTGGAGGAGGTCGGGGCGGCGATCGCCGACGAGTGCCGCGCCGAGGGCGTGTCCGTCCTCCTCGGTCCCGGCGTGAACATGAAGCGCAGCCCGCTGTGCGGCCGGAACTTCGAGTACCTCTCCGAGGACCCGCTCCTGGCCGGCACGCTCGCCGCGGCGATGGTCCGCGGCGTGCAGGGCCGCGGGGTCGGCACGTCGCTCAAGCACGTCGCGGCGAACAACCAGGAGACGCAGCGGATGACGATCTCCGCCGACGTCGACGAGCGCACGCTGCGCGAGATCTACCTGCCGGCCTTCGAGCGCGTGGTCCGCCAGGAGCAGCCCTGGACCGTCATGTGCGCCTACAACAAGGTCAACGGCGTGTACGCCTCGCAGGACCCGTGGCTGCTCACCGAGGTGCTGCGCGACCAGTGGGGCTTCGAGGGCCTCGTCGTCTCCGACTGGGGCGCCGTCGACGACCGCCCCGCCGGCGTCGCCGCCGGCCTGGACCTCGAGATGCCCTCCTCCGGGGGCAACGGGACCCGCAAGGTCCTCGACGCCGTGAGCGCGGGCACCCTCGCCGAGGCCGACGTCGACCGCGCCGCCGAGCGCGTCCTGCGCCTCGTGGACCGCTCCCTGCCCGGGCTGGCCGAGCGCCCGACCGTCGACCTCGACGCCCACCACGAGCTGGCCCGCCGCGCCGCGGCCGCCAGCGCCGTGCTGCTCAAGAACGACGGCGACGTCCTTCCGCTGGACCCCGACCGGGGCGGTCGGGTCGCCGTCGTCGGCGAGCTCGCGCGGACCCCGCGCTACCAGGGCTCCGGCAGCTCCCAGGTGACCCCGACACGGCTCGAGGACGCGCTCGGCGCGCTGCGCGAGCGCCTGACCCGCGAGGTCGTCTTCGCCCCCGGCTACGTCCTGGAGGAGCGCGACGACCCGGCCGGCGCGCAGGCGCCCGCCCTGCTGGAGGAGGCCGTCGCCGCCGCCCGCGACGCCGAGGTCGTCGTGCTGTTCCTCGGCCTGCCGGCGTCGTACGAGGCGGAGGGCTACGACCGGACGCACCTGGACCTGCCCGCCCGTCAGCTCGCCGTCCTCGAGGCGGTCGCGCAGGTCAACCGCGAGCTCGTCGTGGTCCTGGCCAACGGCGCCGTCGTGGCGGTCCACCCCTGGCAGCGGCACGCCCGGGCCGTCCTGGAGGGCTGGCTGCTGGGCCAGGCCGGCGGCAGCGCCGTCGCGGACCTGCTCACCGGCCGCGCGGCGCCGTCGGGCCGGCTCGCCGAGACGATCCCGATGCGCCTGGCGGACACCCCCACCGTCGGGTCCTTCCCCGGCGAGCACGGCCACGTCCGCTACGGCGAGGGCCTGCTCATCGGGTACCGCTGGTACGACACGCACGGGCTCGGCGTCGCGTACCCGTTCGGGCACGGCCTGACCTACACCCGGTTCACCTGGTCCGACGTCGAGGTGACCGTCGTGCGCGACACGCCCGCTGCCGCGGACGCCTCCACCCACACCGACGACGACGACGCCCGGGTGCGCGTCGAGGTCGCCGTCACCGTGACCAACGCGGGGGACCGCGCGGGCCGGGAGACGGTGCAGGTCTACGTCGCCGACCCGCACGCGTCGGTGCACCGGCCCGAGCAGGAGCTGCGCGGCTTCGCGGGCGTCGACCTCGAGCCGGGCGAGAGCCGCCGCGTGACCGTGGCGCTGGACGCGCGGGCCTTCGCCTACTGGCACGTGCCGCTGCAGCGCTGGGCCGTCGAGGGCGGGGCGTTCGAGGTGCGCGTCGGGGCGTCGTCCCGCGACCTGCGCGGCCGCGCCGTCGTGGAGCTGACGGGCGACGACCTCACCGAGCCGCTCACGGCCGAGCAGCCCACCTCCGCCTGGCTCGACCACCCGGTCGCCGGCCCGGTGCTGCGCGAGCGGCTCGCGGGCTCGCCGATGGTGCGGGTGTTCGACGACCCGCAGAACGGGCCGATGCTGCGGGCCATCCCGCTGCGCCGCCTGAGCCGGTTCCCCGGGATCGGCCTGCGCGAGGAGGAGCTGCCCGGCCTGCTCGACGAGGTCGGGGGCGCGGGCGTCACGACGGGCTGAGGGCGCGGGCGGCCGGGCCGGGCCGGCGGCTCACGTCGGCGGGCTGGGACCGGGTCGGTCCGGCCGCTCAGGTCGGCCGGGCCTCCTCGCCGTCGGGCGTCGGCAGCGGCTGGTGCGGGATCGAGGCGGTGATGAGCGTGCCGTCCGCCCGGAGGCTCCCGTGCAACGCCGTCGCGTCGGGCGCGCCGGGGAGGCGCGGCCCCTGTCCGTCCAGGGGGACGACGACGGGTGCGACACCCACGGTGAGGACCGCCCCGCGCACCGCCACGTCGAGCCTCGTCCCGGTCTCCAACGACAGCTCGACGTGGTCCGGCCGGACCGTCACCCGCAGGCGGGCGTCGCGCACGGTCACCCGGAAGGTCAGGCCGGTCCAGCCCACCGGCAGGCGCGGGTCCAGGCTGAGGGTGCTCCCGTGGTCGCGCAGGCCGCCGAAGCCGTGCACCAGCGCCGCCCACGTGCCGGCGGCGGACGCCACGTGGACGCCGTCGGAGGCGTTGCGGTGCAGGTCGGCGAGATCGACGAAGAGCGCGTCGTGGAAGTACCGCAGGGCCAGCTCGTGGTAGCCGACCTCCGCCGCGATGATCGACTGCACGACGGCGGACAGGCTCGAGTCGCCCGTGGTGATGGGGTCGTAGTACTCGAAGTCCGCGCGCTTCTCCTCCAGGGTGAAGTGATCGCCCTGCAGGAACAGCGCCAGGACGACGTCGGCCTGCTTGAGCACCTGGAACCGGTAGATGACCAGCGGGTGGTAGTGCAGCAGCAGAGGGCGCTTGTCGGCGGGCGTGCCCTGCAGGTCCCAGACCTCGCGCTCGTGGACC
>JACIXM010000385.1 GCA_014360395.1 Actinotalea sp. | reverse complement strand
ATCGTCCCTGTCGCGATCATGGGCCCTGAGTAGCGTCCGATACAGGCGGATCGTCCGGAGATGTACGACGTCTGTTGGTGACGCGGCTCCAGGCTGTGGACGTCAACGAGATCATCGTCTGGATCCTGATGATCTGCATGGTCCTCGGAGGTCTGGACCGGGCCATCGGCAACCGGTTCGGCCTGGGGGAGAAGTTCGAGGAGGGCTTCATGGCCCTCGGTCCGCTGGCTCTGGCGATGGTCGGTGTCGTCTCGCTCGCCCCCGTGCTGGCCAAGGACCTGGAACCCGTCGTGGTACCCGTGTACGAGTTCCTGCGGGCGGACCCTTCGATGTTCGCGACCACCCTGCTGGCGAACGACATGGGCGGCTACCCGCTGGCCCTCGAGCTCGCCCGGGATCCGGAGGCCGGCCTCCTCGCCGGCCTGATCCTCGGCGCGATGATGGGCCCGACGATCGTCTTCACGATCCCCGTCGCCCTCGGCATCATCGAGGTCGAGGACCGCAAGTTCCTCGCCCAGGGCGTGCTGGCGGGCATGACGACCATCCCGCTCGGCGTCCTCGTCGGCGGTCTCGTGGCGGGCTTCGACCCCGCGATGGTCCTGGCGAACCTCATCCCCATCGTCCTGGCGGCCGTGCTCATCGCGGTGGGACTGTGGCGGGTCCCGGACAAGATGACCACGGGCTTCCTGTGGTTCGGCAAGGGTCTGGTCGCCCTCATCTCCGTCGGCCTGGTGATCTCGGTCTTCGAGTTCATGACCGGCGTGCAGATCATGCCCGAGGGCTGGGAGCTCGCCCCGCCGACCGCCGGTCTGGAGATCATCGGCCTCATCGGCATGATGCTCCTCGGCGCCTTCCCGGCCGTGTACCTCATCATCACCTTCGCGGAGAAGCCGCTCACGCGGGTCGGCCGCCAGATCGGCATCAACGACAAGGCCGCCGGCGGCATGATCGCCACCCTGGCGAACAACATCCCGATGTTCCAGATCCTCAAGGAGATGGACCCG
>JACIXM010000384.1 GCA_014360395.1 Actinotalea sp. | reverse complement strand
GACCCTCGGGAGCGGCGGCCCCGCGCCGTCAGGCCGGCGGGCTCACCGGCTCGGTGCGGACCCGGACGCCCTCCTGCCCCGAGCGTGCGACCGCGTGCGCCAGCTCCAGGGCCCGGCGTCCGGCGCGGGCGTGCACGGGTGGTTCCCGGCCCTCGCGCAGCGCGGCGAGCACCGCGTCGACGTGCCGGTCGAAGGTGGTGTGGAAGCTGCGGGCCTCGTCGTCGAAGTAGCCCGCCTGCCAGACCTGCGCGACCTCCTCACCCGGCCGGGACACGACGAGGCGGCGGACGGTGTCCTCGACGACCAGGCGCCCCGTCGTCCCGTTCACCTCGATCCGCTGGGAGTCCGGGTAGGCGTACGAGGAGTCGTAGGTGCCGAGGAACGTGCCGACCCCGCCCGACGCCAGCTCCAGCGCCACCGCGACGGTCGTGAAGACCCCTGGCCGGGCGCCGTCGTACGCCTGGGCCGTGACGGACACGATCGGCCCGCACAGGTGCTCGAGCAGGTCGAAGCCGTGCACCTGCGTCTCGATGAGGTTGGCGTGCGGCGACGTGCCGAAGTTCGGCTCGCCGCCGAAGCGCCAGGTCACGAAGACGACGTCGCCGAGCTCGCCCGCGTCGAGGAGCTGCTTGGCGCGGAGCACCGGCTCGGCGTACCGGTGGTTGAGGTCGATGGCGAAGAAGACCCCGCGGCGTTCCGCCTCCGCCAGGAGGGTGTCCGCCTCGTCGAGGTCGAAGACCAGCGGCTTCTCCACCAGGAGGGGGACGCCGTGGCGCAGCAGCTGCAGGGTGGGCGCGAAGTGCGCCTCGTTCGGCAGGCTCACGGTGACGAGGTCGGGCCGTGCGGTGGCCACCATGGCGTCGAGGTCCGTGTAGGGGGTGGTGCCGTAGGCCTCCGCCCGGGCGGCGGTGCGGCCCGGGTCGCGCCCGACGACGGCCACCAGCTCGGTGTCCGTGCGGTCGGTGAACACCCGGGCGTGCTGCTCGCCCCACCCGCCTGCCCCGACGACGGCGACGCGCAGCGGCGGGACGGTCGCCGGGACACGCGTGGCGACCGGTGGACGGAAGTCGATGCCCATGGGCCCACTGTGCACCCCAGGTCGCCGCGGCGCGCCGGTTCCGGTGGGCGTGCGTCGGAGCCGATCACCGTCACCCGGACGGCGGACGTACCCCGGACGATCGTCCCTGTCGCGATCATGGGCCCTGAGTAGCGTCCGATAAAGGCGGATCGTCCGGAGATGTACGACGTCTGTTGGTGACGCGGCTCCAGGCTGTGGACGTCAACGAGATCATCGTCTGGATCAGGTCCTCGGAGGTCTGGACCGGGCCATCGGCAACCGGTTCGGCCTGGA
>JACIXM010000383.1 GCA_014360395.1 Actinotalea sp. | reverse complement strand
CCGGCCCGAGGAGGTCGCCGAGGCCCCGCTCGTGGCGCGGGACCTCGCCGAGGCCGTGGCGCTGCTCGGCCTCGGCGGCCCCGGGGCGCCGCGCCTGCTCGACGCCGGTCCTCTGGACGGGCCGACGCGCGTGGGCACCGCAGGGACGCCGGGTCCGGCCGAGGGCGTGGCGGCATGAGCGCGCCGGCGACCCCGGGTGGCGCGCGCGTCCTGGTCGTCCGGCTCGACAGCGACGGGGACGTCCTGCTCGCCGGCCCCGCGGTGCGGGCTGTCGCGGCCGACGACGGCGTCGCCCGGGTCGACCTGCTCGTCTCGCCGGCGGGGCGGCACGCCGCCGAGCTGCTGCCGGACGTGGCGGACGTCCTCGTCTTCGACGCCCCGTGGTCCGGGTACCGACCGCCGCCGCTGGACGTCCCCGCGGTCCAGGGGCTCGTCGCGGAGCTCGCCGCGCGCCGGTACGACCGGTGCCTCGTGCTCACGTCCTTCCACCAGAGCCCGCTGCCGATGGCCCTGCTCGCCCGGCTCGCCGGCGTGCCGTTCGTGGCGGGCACGAGCGAGGACTACCCCGGCTCGCTGCTCGACGTGCGGCACCGCCGTCCCGAGGGCCTGCACGAGGTGGAGGCGGCAGTGGACCTCGTCCGGGCGTGCGGCACCGCCGTCGGTCCCGGTCCGCACGAGCTCGCCGTCCGTCGGCCCCTGCCCGACGTGACGGCGCTGCTCGGCGGGCCCGGGCCCGGGCTCGGCGGGACCGCGCACGCGGCGTCAGGGCACGCGGCGACGGCCGGGCGGTACGTCGTGCTGCACCCCGGCGCGTCCGTGGCCGCCCGCGGGCTGACGGTCGGCCACGCCGCCGGCCTGGCGCGGGCGCTCGCGGACGCCGGGCACCGGGTCCTGGTGACCGGCGGGCCCGCGGAGACCGGCCTCACCGCCGCCGTGGTGGACGGAGCCGGGGGCCGCTCGGGGACCGACGTCGCGGACCTCGGCGGCCGGACGACGTTCGCCGAGCTCGCCGCCGTGCTCGCGGGGGCGGCGTGCGTCGTCGTCGGCAACACCGGGCCGGCGCACCTGGCCGCCGCGGTCGGGACGCCCGTGGTGTCCCTCTTCGCGCCCGTGGTGCCGGCCGACCGGTGGGCGCCCTGGGGCGTGCCGACCGTGCTC
>JACIXM010000382.1 GCA_014360395.1 Actinotalea sp. | reverse complement strand
CGCAGGGCGCATCGGCCCTTGGTCCCTGGTGCCCCCTCGGGAGGCAGGGGACCGTGGGTCCCACACTGGCGCGTCGGCCCGCAGGGTCGGCCACGAGAGGCAGGGGCGTTCGCGATGGGGCGAGGACGATGAGCCGGCTCGTCATCGGGCTGGGGTGCGGGACGTGCGGTGACGACGGTGTCGGGCCCGCGGTCGCGAGGACGGTGGAGGAGCTGCGGCTCCCGGGCGTCCGCGTCGCCGCGGTCGAGGACCCGGTGAACCTCCTGTCTCTGTGGGGAGGGTCGGAGGTCGCGGTCGTCGTCGACGCGATCGCGGCCGGCGGCCCGGCCGGATCCCTCACGGTGCTCGACCTCACCGCCCAGCTGCCCGAGCCGGTCGCCCCCGCGGTCGCGGACGGCGCGTGGATGCGCGGTGGCGTGGGACGGTACGCGTTCGGCCTGGCCGCGGCGGTCCAGCTCGGTCGGGCCCTGCACCGGCTGCCGGACCGACTCGTGCTGGTCGGGGTGGAGGGCAGCGTCTTCACGCCCGGCGCCCCGCTGAGCCCGGCCGTGGCCGGGGCCGTCAGCCCTGCCTCGCGCGCCGTCGCGGAGCTCGTGGCGCTCCAGCCCGTGGGAGCCGGCGGGTCGCTCGGCCCGGAGGCCGCCGGGCGCTGGTAGCGCGTCGTCGTCGGGGACGGTCGCTGCCCTGGCAGGCGTCGCCGGGTACTGGTTGTTCGCCGCGGGGATGCCGGCGCAGGCCTGCCCGCGGGGTGACCCGCTGCCCGGTGCGCGTCCCGGTCGTCGTGCCGCGCGTCCTCCGGGTGCCGAGGGTGCGGCGGTGTGGTTCCGTGTCCGGGACGCAGTCGCCGCCGACCACGTCCGTCGTGGCGCCGGTCGACGGCGTCGCACGCCCACCGCGTCGCCGGCCGGCACGGGCCAGGCGGGTGGGGCCGGGCGGGGCGGGTCAGCGGGGGGCGGTGTCATGCACGACTCGGGGGGTGAGGTGACGGTCGGGGAGACGTCGCAGGGGGACGGGTGGGGCCAGGTGGACCGACCCGGATCACCGGCGCCCGGACGGTCCGGCGAGGAGTACCGATCCCTGTCGTCGGCTGCGCAGGGAGCGTCTGGCGAGGTGGGCCGATCGGGGCCACCTCTCGCGCCCCGAGGGCCCCCGCGCTCGACCCGCCTCCCGCCCCACGCGCGCCCCACGATCAAGGACGTCGCGGTCCTTGCCGACGTGTCGCGCTCGGCTGCCTCCCGTGCGCTGACGGGCACCGGGTACGTCGGCGAGGACTCCCGGCGCCGCGTGCTCGAGGCGGCGGCACAGCTCGGGTACGTCCCGCACCTGGCTGCTCGCTATCTCAAGGACCGGGTGAGCCGCTGCGTCGGGGTGGTGTGCCTGGACCTGCAGGACCCGGCCGACGCGGCACTCGTCGCGGGGGTGTGCGCCGGTGCGCGGGAGGAGGTGCTGGCCACCATGGTCGCGGACCTCGGGGGCCGGGTCCTGGGCGCCCTGGAGGGGCTCCGGGACTTCGTCGCGTTCGGGGTGGCCGGTGTCGTCGTGGCGCCGGTGTCCGCGGAACCGGTCGGCTACCTCGGTCGGTACGGCATCCCGGTCGTCGAGGCGGGCCGACGGTTCGCTCCGGGGCGCGGCGACGCCGTCGTCACCGCGCCGGGGTCCGGCCGGGGCTCCGGACACCTGATCGCGCACGAGATGGGGCGGGCGGCTGTCGGCCTCCTGGTCCGCCGGTTCGCCGGCCCGGACCTGCCGGCGGAGACGGTCGTCCTGCGGCAGGGCACCCACGGACGGCCGGTCCGGGACGCCGCCCCCGGCCTGGCGGTCCCGCGACCCGTCGACGGCGGGCGGTGAACCTGGCTGAGGGCATCCCCGGCCGCGCGACCCAGAGGTGAGCCGCCGCGCCCCGTGGTCTCTTCGACGGCCTCTGGAGTTCTCCCGGCTGCCCGGCCTCGGCTCCGCCGTGCGGCGGTTCGTGTCAGACCCGCGGTCTAGCATCGAACACATGTTCGAAGCCGGGAGGGGGGGCCGTGGCGGCGGGGGCGGCGGTGGCGTCCCGGGGTGGGCGTTCTCCGGCGCAGCGCGCCTCGACGCAGCGGCGGACCGGGCAGGCGTCGGCGCCGTCGCCGCTCGGCTCGCCCAGCTGCCTGGCGGTCCGGGCCTCGCGGCCACGGTCGCCCAGCTGCTCGCCGCGACGTCCGGGTCGGAGACCATCGGCGTGTCCGACGGGAGACCCTGGCGGACCGAGGAGCGTCCGGTGGGCGCAGGCGGGACCGAGCCCGGTGGGACCGAGCCCGGTGGGACCGAGGCCGGTGGGACCGAGCCCGGCGGGACCGAGCCCGGCGGGACCGAGCCCGGTGGGACCGAGCCCGGTGCGAGCGAACCGGAGAAGGGGCTCGATGCGGCGTCCCTGGTCGAGGTCGTGGCCGCGTTCGAGAGAGTGGCCGCCTGGGCCCGGGCCGGAGCCGCGAGGGCCGCGGCCCTGCTGACGGAGCTCCCGGAGACGCGGCCCACCTGGCCCCCGGGCGCGGGTGTCGTCGCGGAGCAGTGCACGGCCTCGACAGACGTGTCCCTCCGGCTCGGGATCACCCGGCACGGCGCGCAGGCGCTCGTCGACGTCGGGCGTGCGCTCGCCGGCCCGCTCCGGCAGACGGGCGAGGCGCTCGAGTCCGGAGAGGTGGACTGGGAGAAGGCGCGCGCCCTGGTCGAGCTCCTGCGGGATGCGCCCCTGGCTGTCTCCGTCGAGGTCGAGGCGGCCGTCCTGCCGCTCGCCGCGGCACTGACGCGACCTCAGCTGGTCCGGGCGGCCCAGCGCGCCTTGCTGCGGGTCGACCACCGTGACGCCGCCGAACGGCATGCGCGTGCGCGCGGGCGCCGGTACGTGGGGCGGCCCCGGATCCTCCCCGACGGCATGGCCGCGATGACGGCTGTCCTTCCTGCGGAGGCCGCCGTCCGCCTGGACGCGTGCCTCCAGGCCGCCGCGGTGTCAGCCCGGCGCGGAGGTGACGGGAGGAGCACCGACCAGCTCCGGGCCGACGCCCTCGACACCCTGGCCCGCTCCGCCTGGGACGCCGGCTGGATCGGCCCGGCTCCGGCTCCTCGGGGCGGCAGCTGCGGCCGGGACGAGGACGCCGGGGCCAGTGCCGGTATCGCGGCCGCAGCGGCTTGGTCACCGTCCGGTCCCACCCGACCGACCGCTCCTGCTGCCGACGCGGTCGTCGGGGCTCGCGCGGACCTCGTCCCGGATCCGCGCGCGGTCGGTCCCACGACGCCCTTCACGTCCGGTGGCGCTGAACCCATCCGGCTCGCGCAGAACGCCGGGCGGGGGACCCTCGTCTCCGTGACGGTCGGCCTCGGCACGCTCCTGGGCCTGGACGACCGCCCCGGTGAGCTGGCCGGGTACGGCCCGATCAACGCCGACGTGGCGCGGCTCCTGTCCGTCGACGGGACGTGGCGGCGCCTCGTGGTCGACGAACCATCGGGCGCTCTCCTCGACGTCGACCGAAGGCACTACCGGCCACCGGACCGGATCGTCGAGCACGTCCGGCAACGGAACCGGACCTGCGTCTTCCCCACGTGCTCCGTCCCGTCGGCGTCCTGCCAGCTCGACCACACCGTGCCGTTCCCGCACGGTCCGACCGCGGCCGACAACCTCGGTCCACTGTGCTCGGCCCACCACCAGCTCAAGACCCATGGCGGTTTCCGGCTGGAGCAGCCCGAGGCCGGGTCCTTCGTGGTGCGCACACCGACGGGGCACGTCTACCTCGAAGGACCCGAGCGCCAGCCTGGCGTGCCCAGCGAGGATGACATCCCGCAGGAGACACCTCTCGGCGCGGCCGGCCAGCTCGACCCCGGGCGTCGGGCGGACGAGGAGGAGGTGGAGCGTGTCTGGCCACCGCCGGAGGAGGCGGAACCGCCGTTCTGAGCTGGCACGCCGCCCGAGGGCGCTGCGGGTCGGGGCGCCGCCCGAGGGCGCTGCGGGTCGGGGCGCCGCCGTCCCGGTCAGGCCGCGCCGGGTTGCGGCGCCGCTTCCAGGTGCACGGCCTTGAGCACGGTCATCGCGGCCAGGAGGTCCGGCCCGTACCCGGCGCCCGCCCCGCTGTCGCGCCGGGGGTCCGCCGAGCCGCCCGGCGCGCCGCCGAACACCGCGTTGATCTTCACCGTGCCGACCTCCAGCTCGTCCGCCGCTCGCAGCGCGTGCCCCATGTGCGGGGTCAGCACCGTGGCGGCCAGGCCGTACCGCCCCGCCCCCGCCAGAGCGAGACCTTCGTCGAACGATCCCACCCGCCGCACGGCCGCGACCGGCCCGAACGTCTCCTCGACCATGAGCTCCACGTCGTCCGGGCAGCCGTCGAGGACGGTCGGCGGGTACCAGGCCCCGTCGCGCCCGAGCGGCTCACCCCCGGCGAGGCGACGAGCACCGGCCGCCACGGCCTCGCGGACGTGCCGGTCGACCACCTCCAGCTGTGCGTCGTCGACCATGGGACCGAGGTCGCTGCCGTCGTCGGACGGGTCGTCCACCCGCATGCCCGTCGCGATCCGGACGAGTTCCGCGACGACGGCGTCGGCGACCTCCTCGTGCACGTAGACCCGCTCGACCGACGTGCACAGCTGGCCCGAGTTCGTGAAGGCCCCGGTCGCGATCTGCTCCGCTGCCCACCGCGGGTCGACCCCGCGGTCCACGAGGATCGGGTCCTTCCCGCCGTTCTCGAGCAGTACGCGCCCGCCGCGTGCCCCGACCGCCGTCGCGATCCGTCGGCCCGTCGCGGACGAGCCGACCTGGGCCACGAGGGCCACCCGCTCGTCCGCGACCAGGGCCGCGCCCGTCTCCCCGTCGCCGTTGACGACGTTGAGCACCCCCGGCGGCAGGGCCTCGGCGATGATCCGCGCCATCTGCCACCCCGGCACGGCGCTCCGCTCCGACGGCTTGTGCACCACCGTGTTGCCCGTGATCAACGCGGCCGCGAGCAACCCGGCCGCCGCCGGGAACGGGTCGTTCCACGGCGTGAGGACCGCGACCACCCCGTGGGGTTCCCGCCGCACGACGTCGACCGCCGACGGCGCCCCGGCCAGCGTGCGGCCGGTCGCCCCCAGGCCCGTGGTCGCAGCCTCCTGGAGGAGGGATGCCGCCACCTCCGCCGACTCCACCGCCTGGCGCTCCAGGCGCCCGGTGCTCGCGGTGAGGCTGCGGCCGAGGTCCGGCGCGGCCTTCGCGACCGCCGCGGCGGCGGTCCTCAGGGCGGTCGCGCGCTCCGCCGGTGCCGCGCGTCGCCAGGCGGCCCGCGCCTCCCACGCGGCCGCGACCGCGCGGTCCACCTCCCCGGCAGTGCCCACGACGACGACGGCGCCCGGGCTGCCGTCCCGCGGGTCGCGACGCTCGACGGTGCGCTCGCCGCTCGCAGGGACCGCACCGCCAGCGATCCAGTGCTCGGCCAGCCGGGCCGGGGCGCCGCCTGCGGGGTGCGCCGCCATCGCCTCCTGCCGGGTCGACGTCTCCTGCTCGGTGCGGGTCGCGGTGCGCGAGGGGCTCTGTGTCATCGGGGCGACTCTCCTGGCTGGCGGCTGAGGGATCGGGTCACCGGAGGAACACCACCACGCCGCGCGGTCCACGGCATCCGGAACGGCTTCGCGTGCGGGAGGAGCGCGGACGCCGGGGGCCGGCGGGGGCCGTCGGCTCCACGAAGGCGGCCCGCACGAGATTCCCACGAAGGCGTCCCGCACGAGATGTGGTTTCGAGACCACTTCAAGATGCGATCTAGGTGACGGGGTCCGACGGTGACCGCGTCGGGCTCCTGCCCGGCACCTCGACCGTCCGGGAGGACCGGCTGCCCATGCGAGTGCTCGGCGTCAACGCCATCTACCACGACCCCTCCGTCGCCCTGGTGATCGACGGGCAGGTCGTCGCCGCCGCGGAGGAGGAGCGGTTCTCGCGGCGCAAGAAGGGCAAGCGACCCGTCCCGTTCGCGGCCTGGGAGCTCCCCGAGCTGTCGATGCGCTGGGCGCTGAAGGAGGCGGGCCTGCGCCCGCAGGACCTCGACGCCGTCGCGTACTCGTTCGACCCGGCCCTGTCGAAGCCGGCCGACGAGCTCGGCCTGCACGACCCCTGGGACCACCTGCGAACCACCTACGCCCAGCGCGCCCCCGGCTTCCTCGCGGCCGCCCTGCCGGGCCTGGAGGAGTCGCAGGTCCGGTTCGTCCCGCACCACGTCGCCCACGCGGCCTCGGCCGCCCTCGCCTCACCGCACCCGCGCAGCAGCGTGCTCGTGCTGGACGGCCGGGGCGAACGCGCCTCGCACCTCGCCGGTCGCTACCAGGACGGCCGCCTCGAGGTGCTCTTCCAGCAGGAGCTGCCGCACTCGCTCGGGCTGGTCTACGAGTCGCTGACCGAGCACCTGGGCTTCCTGCGCTCCAGCGACGAGTACAAGGTCATGGCGCTGGCGTCCTACGGGCAGCCCCGCTTCCTGGAGGAGCTGCGCGAGATCATCCGGCCGACCGGCGACGGCGGCTTCCTGGCCGAGGCGCCCGACTGGTCCCGCTGGGCCCCCGCCCGCGCGGCCGACGCCACACTCAGCGAGGACTCGTGGCGCGGGCCCCACGCGGACCTCGCCTGCTCCGTCCAGCAGCGCCTGGAGGAGGTCCTGGTCGAGCTGGCCCGGTGGGTCCACGGCCAGACCGGTGACCGCGTCCTGACCATGGCGGGCGGCACGGCCCTGAACTGCGTCGCCAACTCCCGGATCTGGCGCGAGACCGCCTTCGAGGACGTCTGGGTGCAGCCGGCCGCCGGCGACGCCGGCACCTCCCTGGGCGCCGCCCTCCAGGTCTCCGCCGACGGCGGCGAGGTCCCCGAGCCCATGCCGGGGGCCGACCTCGGCCGGGAGTGGTCCGACGACGAGCTGGCGGCCTGGCTGCGCAGCGCCGCCGTCCCCTTCACCACGCCCGAAGACCTCGGCGGGGAGGTCGCCGACGTCCTGGCGCGCAACGGCGTCATCGCCTGGTTCGACGGGCGCAGCGAGTTCGGGCCCCGCGCGCTGGGCCACCGCTCACTCCTCGCGCACCCGGGCCACCCGGAGAACCTCGAGCACCTCAACGTCGTCAAGGGACGGGAACAGTTCCGGCCCGTCGCCCCGATGGTCCTGCTCGAGCACGCGGCGGAGATCTTCAGCGACGGCCCCATCCCCAGCGACTACATGCTCTTCGTGCACACCGTCGACCCGGCGTGGCGGGAGCGGATCCCGGCGGCGGTCCACGTCGACGGCACGGCCCGCATCCAGACCGTCGACCCGTCGCGGCAGCGTCGCCTCGGCGCCACCCTCGAGGCGTTCCGCGCCCGGACGGGCCTGCCGGTCGTCATCAACACCAGCCTCAACACCGCGGGCCGCCCGATGGTCGACGACCCGCGCGACGCGCTGGAGCTGTTCGGCTCGGCCCCGGTCGACGCCCTCGTCCTCGGCCCGCACCTGGTGCGACGGTCCGCCCTGTTCGCGGGAGGGGGCGACGGGGGGAGCGCCCGATGACCGACGCCCCGCGTCACCGCGCCGACCTGCCGGGCCAGATGGCGGATCCCGCCGTCCGGACCCAGCCCCCGAGCGAGACGCCCGGTCCCGCCGTCCGGCCCCGGCCCCCGGCGCCGGACGAGCCGCGGTGCGCCGTCGTCCTGCCGACGATCGGACGCCCCTCGCTCGGGGTCACCCTCCGCAGTCTCGCGGCCCAGGCGACCGGGCCGGACGCGCCGGCACCGGACGTCGTCGTCGTCGCGGACGACCGCCACCTCGACCTCGACGGCGACCCGACCACCTGGCCCGCCCCGCTCGACGTCGCCGGCCTCGTGCCCGACGCCCCGTGGCCCGTGGTGGTCGTGCGGACCGGCGGCCGCGGCCCCGCGGCGGCCCGCAACGCGGGCTGGCGCGCCACGACCACCCCCTGGGTCGCCTTCGTCGACGACGACGTCGTCCTGCCGGCCGGGTGGCTCCACGGGCTCGGCCGGGACCTGCGCGCCGCGGGGCCCGACGTCGGCGCGGTGCAGGGCCGCCTCGAGGTCCCGCTGCCGGCCCACCGCCGGCCCACCGACTGGGAGCGCAGCACCCGGGGCCTGGAGGACGCCCGCTGGGCGACCGCCGACATGGCGTACCGGCGCACCGCGCTCGAGGCCGTGCACGGCTTCGACGAGCGCTTCCCCCGCGCCTACCGCGAGGACGCCGACCTCGCGCTACGGGTCCGGCGCGCCGGGTGGCGCCTGCAGCGCGGGTCCCGCGTCACGACGCACCCGGTCCGCCCCGCGGACGACGCCGTCAGCGTGCGGGTGCAGGCGGGGACCGCCGACGACGCCCTGATGCGCGCCCTGCACGGCCCGCGCTGGCGGGACCTCGCCGAGACCGGCCGTGGCCGGTTCCCGTGGCACGTCGCGACGGTGGGGGCCGCGACGCTCGCCGTCGGGGGCACCCTCCTGCGCCGACCGGCGCTTGCGGCCACGGGTGCCGGCGCCTGGCTGGCCCTGTTCGCGGACTTCGCCCGCGTCCGCCTCGCGCCCGGACCACGTCCGGGCGAGGACGACTGGCGCGAGGAGTGGCGGCGGATGCTGCTGACCAGTGCACGCATCCCGTTCGCCGCGGTCCGGCACCGTGCGGAGGGCACCCGCGCGCACGGCGGCGTCCTCGGCCTGGCCTCGACCGCCGCGCCGTGGCCGGTGCCCGTGCGGGCCGTGCTCTTCGACCGGGACGGCACCCTCGTGCACGACGTGCCCTACAACGGCGACCCGGACCGGGTCCGGGTCGTCGACGGCGCCCGCGAGGTGCTCGACGCGCTCCGCGCCCAGGGTGTCCCGGTCGGCGTGGTCACGAACCAGTCCGGGATCGCCCGGGGCCTCGTCACGGCCGAGCAGGTGGCCGCCGTCAACGCCCGCATCGAGGCCGAGCTCGGTCCGTTCGACACCTGGCAGCAGTGCCCGCACGGCCCGGACGACGCCTGTGCGTGCCGCAAGCCGGGCCCGGTCATGGTGCTGCGCGCCGCCGCCGCGCTCGGGCTGCGACCGGCGCAGTGCGCCGTCGTCGGCGACATCGGGGCGGACCTGGGTGCTGCGGTGTCCGCCGGCGCCCGCGGGGTCCTGGTCCCGACGCCGGTGACCCGGCCCGAGGAGGTCGCCGAGGCCCCGCTCGTGGCGCGGGACCTCGCCGAGGCCG
>JACIXM010000381.1 GCA_014360395.1 Actinotalea sp. | reverse complement strand
CTGCGGTCGGTCGGCACGTGTTGCTCCTATGTCAAGCGGCTTGCGGTAGGTGTGCCGCGACCGTGCTCGGTGTCTGGTTGAGGAGGTTGAAGACGACGCGGGCGAGGCGTCGTTTGAGGGCGCGCAGGGCTTCCATGGTGGTGTCTCCTCGAGCGCGTCGGCGCTGGTAGTAGGCCCGGCCGAGGCCGTCCAGGCGGATCTGGGTGACCGCGATGCGGTGCAGGGCGGCGTTGAGTTGGCGGTTGCCGCCGCGGGCCAGGCGATGGCGGTGCGTCCGTCCGGAGGACGCGGGGATCGGCGCGACGCCGGCGTGCATGGCGAAGCACGCCTCGGAGCGGAACCGGGCGGGGTTGGCGGTCTCGCCCAGCAGCTTCGCGGCTGTCAGGACCCCGCAGCCGGGCAGCTCAAGGAGCTGAGGCGCCTGATCCTTGACCAGGGCAGCGATCTCCCGCTCCAGGGCGCGTGCCCGTTCGGTCAGGGACCGGATGTCGACGATCAGCTCCAGCGCCAGGCGCCGGACCACCGTGTCGGGCATCGCCGTCAACCGGTCGGTCAGCTGGTCCAGCTGGGCGATGGTGCCCAACGCCCGCGCCGCAGGCTCCAGGCCGGGTTCGAGCTCGTGCAGGTGCCAGCGCAGCCGGTTCTGCATCGCGGTGCGCATCCGCACCAGGTCCTCGCGGTGGTCGACCAGCAGCTTGACCTCCCGGGAGGCGTGAGTGTGCTCGGCGACCGGCAGGTTCGGCTCGCGCAGGGCCGCCCGAGCGATGGCCAGCGCGTCGATCGGGTCGGACTTGCCCCTGGTCCGGGCGGACTGACGCGCCCCGGCCATCAGCTTCGGCGGCACCCGCACCACCCGTGCACCTGCACTCAGCAGGGCACGCTCCAGACGCGTGGAGACGTGTCGGCAGTCCTCCACCGCGAACTCCACGGCCGCCCCGTGCTCCCGCGCCGCCCACCGCAGCAGCTGACGGTGACCGGCATCGGTCGCCCGCACCGTCAGGTGTGAGCCGACCTGCCGGCCGGCCTGGTCCACCGCGACCACGCAGTGAGTGTCCTTGTGGACGTCGATCCCAACCACGACCACCATGAAGGGGTCTCCTCTCTGACTCGAGGGACGGTTGGGCCGGCCGGCGGACACACCTCAGTGGGGGCGCAGCCACGCTCCTATCAAGTCACGCCGGTCGGCCCTGACCTCGGCGAAGCGGCACAACGCGTGAAGACCAGCTCCAACGGAGCGGCACGGACGCTAGGAGCCAGCCTCGCCAAGGTCAGGATCCCAACCACCGCAACCCTCGCGGTATCAGCACCCTGACACTGAGAGGACGGTACGGCCGCCCGCCGTCCGGACGCGCGGGAAGCCCGCGCACCGGCGTCGTGTTCACTACCACCATGACCAC
>JACIXM010000380.1 GCA_014360395.1 Actinotalea sp. | reverse complement strand
GGTCGGGCCGGGGGCCCGGCCCCCTCGGCGTGTGCGGGTCAGTCCGTGAGGTCACGCACCACGGCGTCAGCGAGGAGCCGGCCGCGTCGGGTGAGGATCACCCGCCCGCTGACGGCGGCCCGGCCGTCCAGGAGCCCGTCCGCCACGAGCCCGGCGACGGCGCGCCGGCCGCCCGGGCCGAGGACGTCCACGGGCAGACCATCCGCCAGGCGCACGCCCAGGAGGACCCGCTCGAGCGCGACGTCGTCCGCATCGAGGAGCTCCCGGCCCGCAGCCGGCGTCAGCCCCCGAGCGAGGCGGTCGGCGTACGCGCGGGGGTGCTTGACGTTCCACCACCGCACCGCGCGGTCCGTCCCGCCGACGTGCGAGTGCGCCCCCGGCCCGAACCCCCACCAGTCGTTGCCCCGCCAGTACGCGAGGTTGTGCCGGCACGCCGTCGTCGGCGTGCGCGACCAGTTGCTCACCTCGTACCACTGCAGTCCGGCGGCGGACAGCAGGTCGTCGGCGAGCTCGTACTTCGCGGCCTGGTCGTCCCCGTCGGGCAGCGTCAGCAGGCCACGGCGGACCTGCGTCGCCATCTTCGTGCCGGGCTCGACGACGAGGGCGTAGGCGCTCACGTGGTCGACGCCGCACGCCAGCGCGGCCTCGACGGAGGTCCGCCAGTCCTCGAGCGACTCCCCCGGCGTGCCGTAGATGAGGTCGAGCGAGACCGCCAGACCGGCCTCGCGGGCCCAGGCGACGGCCTGGGGAACCCGCGCAGGGTCGTGGGTGCGCTCCAACGTCGCCAGGACGTGCGGCACGGCCGACTGCATGCCGAAGGAGACGCGGGTGAAGCCGCCGTCGGCGAGCTCCTGGAGGGACTGCGGCGTGACGGAGTCCGGGTTGGCCTCCGTCGTGACCTCGGCGCCCGGCTCGAGGCCCCAGGCGCGCCGCAGCTCACCGAGGAACCGGGCGAGGTCGCCCGCCGGCAGGACCGTCGGCGTGCCGCCACCCACGAACACCGTGGAGACCGGCCGCACCCGTCCGGCCGCGGCGAGCACGCCCTCGGCGAGCCGGAGCTCGGCGAGCGCCGTGTCGACGTACGCGGCCTGGCTGGCGCCGCCACCGAGCTCCGCAGCGGTGTAGGTGTTGAAGTCGCAGTAGCCGCAGCGGACGGTGCAGAACGGCACGTGCAGGTAGACCCCGAAGCCGGGCGCCGTCGGTGTCGCGGCACCCACCCACGGCGGGAGGGCGCCGTCGTCGGGGACCGGCTCGCCGTCGGGCAGGGCGGGGCTCACGCCGCCACCGTCACTTCTTCGCCTTCTCCTTGCCGTCCTTGCCGCCGGCGGCCTCGGAGGACAGGGCCGCGATGAAGGCCTCCTGCGGGACGTCCACCCGACCGATGGTCTTCATCCGCTTTTTGCCCTCCTTCTGCTTCTCCAGCAGCTTGCGCTTGCGGCTGATGTCGCCGCCGTAGCACTTGGCGAGCACGTCCTTGCGGATGGCACGGATGGTCTCCCGGGCGATCACCCGGGAGCCGACGGCGGCCTGGATCGGCACCTCGAACTGCTGCCGCGGGATGAGCTCGCGCAGCTTGCCGGCCATCATCACGCCGTAGGCGTAGGCCTTCTCCTTGTGCACGATCGCGCTGAAGGCGTCGACCTGCTCGCCCTGGAGGAGGATGTCCACCTTGACCAGGTCGGCGACCTGCTCCCCGGCGGGCTCGTAGTCCAGCGACGCGTACCCGCGGGTCCGGGACTTGAGCTGGTCGAAGAAGTCGAAGACGATCTCCGCCAGCGGCAGGGTGTACCGCATCTCGACCCGGTCGGTGGACAGGTAGTCCATGCCCTGCAGGTCGCCACGACGCTGCTGGCAGAGCTCCATGATCGCGCCGATGAACTCGCTGGGCGCGAGGATCGTGGCCTTGACGACCGGCTCGCGCACCTCCTTGATCTTCCCGCCGGGGAACTCCGACGGGTTCGTCACCGTCACGACCGTCCGGTCCTCCATCGTGACGTCGTACACGACGTTGGGGGCGGTGGAGATGAGGTCGAGGTCGAACTCGCGCTCGAGGCGCTCGCGCACGATCTCCAGGTGCAGCAGACCGAGGAAGCCGACGCGGAAGCCGAAGCCCAGCGCGACGGACGTCTCGGGCTCGTAGACGAGCGCCGCGTCGTTGAGCTTGAGCTTGTCCAGCGCGTCGCGCAGCACCGGGTAGTCGGACCCGTCGATCGGGTACAGCCCGGAGAACACCATCGGCTTGGGGTCCTGGTACCCCCCGAGCGCCGACGACGCCGGCTTGCCCGCGTTGGTCACGGTGTCGCCGACCTTGGACTGGCGCACGTCCTTGACGCCGGTGATGAGGTAGCCGACCTCGCCGACGCCCAGACCGTCCGTCGGGATGGCCTCCGGTGAGATGACACCGATCTCGAGGAGCTCGTGCGTCGCCCGCGTCGACATCATGACGATGCGCTCGCGCGGCGAGAGATGCCCGTCGACGACCCGGACGTACGTGACCACGCCCCGATACGTGTCGTAGACGGAGTCGAAGATCATCGCACGGGCGGCAGCGTCCGCGTCGCCCTGGGGCGGTGGCACCAGCCGGACGATGCGGTCCAGGAGCGCCTCGACGCCCTCACCGGTCTTGCCGGAGACGCGCATGACCTCCTCCGGGGCGCCCCCGACGAGCCCGGCGATCTCCTCGGCGTACTTCTCCGGCTGCGCCGCGGGCAGGTCGATCTTGTTGAGCACCGGGATGATGGTGAGGTCGTTCTCCATCGCGAGGTAGAGGTTCGCGAGCGTCTGCGCCTCGATCCCCTGGGCGGCGTCGACGAGCAGCACGGCCCCCTCGCACGCGGCGAGCGAGCGCGACACCTCGTAGGTGAAGTCCACGTGGCCCGGGGTGTCGATCATGTTCAGGGCGTACGGTTCCGTCGAGCCGTCGCTCCCCGCGACGGCCCAGGGCATCCGGACCGCCTGCGACTTGATCGTGATCCCGCGCTCGCGCTCGATGTCCATCCGGTCGAGGTACTGCGCGCGCATCGCCCGCTCGTCGACGACACCGGTGAGCTGGAGCATCCGGTCGGCGAGCGTGGACTTGCCGTGGTCGATGTGCGCGATGATGCAGAAGTTGCGCAGCAGCTCCGGCGGCGTCGCGGCGGGCCGGATGCGCTGGCTCTGGGCGGCGCTGGGGATCGGGGACACGCTGGCGAGCACTCCACTGGTGGGACGCGACGGTGGTCTGGGCGGTCCATCGTCCCACGACGGTGCGGCGGCGCCGCACCGGGCCGGCCTCACCCCTGGGGTCCGGCGGCCACCGGCGACGGCGCACGCTGCCGCGTCGGGACGCCGCCGTCCTGCTGCTAGACTCGTGGGTCGCGTGTCCGCCCAGGTCGGCGGGCACTGGTCCGCCGCCTCTCCGAGGGTGTCCCCACGCCCCAGTCCCGGCGCCGGACGCGCCCTCTACGACCTGTCAGATCGCTTCGGCGAAACCAGAAGAGAGTCCTGAACGTGGCGAACATCAAGTCCCAGATCAAGCGGATCCGCACCAACGAGGTCGCCCGCCTGCGCAACAAGGCCGTGAAGTCGGAGCTCAAGACGCACGTGCGTCGCGTCCGCGAGGCTGTCGCCGCCGGCGACAAGGAGGCCGCGACGGCGGCTCTGCGCAGCGCCAGCACCAAGCTGGACAAGGCCGCGAGCAAGGGCGTCATCCACGCCAACCAGGCCGCGAACCGCAAGTCGGCGCTGGCCCAGCAGGTCGCCGCGCTCTGACGAGCGCGGACCGGGTGCCTCCGCGCCCCAGCAGCATGAGGAAGGGCGTCACCCTCGGG
>JACIXM010000038.1 GCA_014360395.1 Actinotalea sp. | reverse complement strand
TGGCGGGTCGCCCTGCCGCGGGGTGCCCGGCTGCTCGTCCCCGCCGAGCGGGCGGTCGTCGTCCAGGCGCGCGACGGCCTCCTCGGCCTCCCGCTCAGTCCGTGAGGAGCGCCCAGACGGTCGTGTCGGCGGGTACGACGACGCGGCCGTCCGCGGTCGTCCGCGTCGGGCCGGACGTCACCAGCGGCACCGCCTGCGGCGGCAGGACGACGTCGGCCTCGCCGACCGTGGCGACCACGAGGACGTCCCGGTTGACGAACGCGAGCACGTCCTCGCCGACGGCCCGACCGGCCTCCGTGCGCAGCCCGTCGGCCCACGCCAGGGAGCCCGTCCCGAGGCCCTGCTCGCGACGCACGCGCAGGGCGGTCCGGTACAGCTCGTAGGTCGAGCCCGGGACGCCTCGCTGCACGTCGGCGGCGTACCGCGCGAAGGAGTCCGGCTGCGTCAGCCACGTCGCACCGGTGGGGGAGAAGCCGTAGCCGGCTTCCGCGGCGGCCCAGGGCAGCGGCACGCGGCAGCCGTCGCGGCCCCGCTCGGTGTGCTCCGAGCGCCACCACGCCGGGTCCTGCCGCTCCTCGTCCGCCAGCGTCGTGTGCTCGGGCAGGCCGAGCTCCTCGCCCTGGTACACGTACGCGGACCCCGGCAGCCCGAGCATGAGCAGCGAGGCGGCGCGCCCGCGGCGCAGGCCGACCTCCTCGTCCGGCTGGGGGTCGGTGGCGCCGATGCCGTTGGGCCGGGAGCCGGGGACCTCCAGCCCCAGGCGCGAGGTGTGCCGGACGACGTCGTGGTTGGACAGCACCCACGTCGTGGGCGCCCCGACCTCGTCGTTCGCCTCGAGGGACTCGACGATGACGGCCCGCAGGTCCGGAGCGGACCAGAGGGTCGTGAGGAAGGCGAAGTTGAAGGCCTGGTGCATCTCGCCGGGTCGCACGTACCGCGCCAGGCGGGACATCGGCTCGACCCACGCCTCGGCGACGAGCGCCCGGTCGCCGGCGTACTGGGCGAGGACGCCGTTCCACGCGCGGTAGATCTCGTGCAGGGGCTCCTGGTCCCACATCGGCCCGGCGCTGCCGGCACCGGTGGCCCCGTCCTCGGACCCGAAGGTGCCGTCGTGGCCGCCGTCGATCATGGCGGTGGTGCCGTGCCAGTCCGGCAGGCCCGGCGCCTTGACCATCCCGTGGGCGACGTCGACCCGGAAGCCGTCGACGCCGCGGTCCAGCCAGAACCGGAGCACGTCCTCGAACTCGGCCCGCACCTCGGGGTTCGACCAGTCCAGGTCGGGCTGGCTGGGGTCGAACAGGTGCAGGTACCACTGGCCGGGCGTGCCGTCGGGCTCGGTGACCCGCGTCCAGGCCGACCCGCCGAAGACCGAGGTCCAGTTGTTGGGCGGCTCGTCCCCTGCCGGTCCCCGGCCGTCGCGGAAGAGGTAGCGACCGCGCTCGGGGCTGCCCGGCGCGGCGGTGCGTGCGGCCCGGAACCACGGGTGCTCCGACGAGGTGTGGTTCGGCACCAGGTCGACGATGACGCGCAGCCCCAGGGCGTGCGCCCGGGCGAGCAGGGCGTCGGCGTCGGCGAGCGTCCCGAAGAGCGGGTCGACGTCGCGGTAGTCCGCCACGTCGTAGCCGGCGTCCCGCTGGGGGGAGCGGTAGAACGGGGACAGCCAGACGGCGTCCACGCCGAGCTCGGCCAGGTGGTCCAGACGTGCCGTGATGCCGGGGAGGTCACCGATCCCGTCGCCGTCCGCGTCGGCGAAGGAGCGCGGGTAGACCTGGTAGATGACGGCGTCCCGCCACCACGGTCCGGCCGGGGAGGCCGCGTGGAGCGGGCTGGTCGTCAGGGTCGAGGGCGCGGGGGGCCTGGCGAGGGACGTCACGGGACTCCGTCTTCGAGGGTTCTGGTGAGCGGTGCCGGTGACCGGCGGGGCGGTGCCCGGGGCGCCCTGGGCGGGCGCCAGGAGCGGGCAGCGGCGGTGGTGGAGGCTACCGGGCTCGGCCCGGCGGCGCTCCTCAGGCCGGTGAGGCCTCGGCGAGGGGGAGGCCCGGGCGGGCCGCGCCGGTCGAGCCGCGCACGATGAGCTCGGGGTGGAAGAGCAGCTCGGAGCGGGGCACCCGCTCCCCGGAGATCTCCGACACGAGGGCGCTGACCGCCGCCTCGCCCATGCTGACGACCGGCTGGCGCACGGTCGTCAGGGGCGGGTCGGTGAAGGCGATGAGCGGCGAGTCGTCGAAGCCCACGACCGACACGTCGTCGGGCACGTGCAGGCCGCGTGCGCGGGCGGCGCGGATGGCGCCGAGCGCCATGAGGTCCGAGGCGCAGATGACGGCGGTGTGGCCGGAGTCCATGAGCTCGCCCCCGGCCGCCTGGCCGCCCTCCACCGTGAACAGGGTCGTGACCACGTGGCGGCCCGGGTCGGCGCCGGGGTCACGTCGTCGCAGGGCTGCCGTGAAGGCTGCGAGCTTCCGGCGTGCCGGGATGTACCGGTCCGGACCGATGGCCAGGCCGATCTCGCGGTGGCCGAGGGAGGTCAGGTGCCGCAGCGCGAGCTCGACCGCGACGGAGTCGTCGGTCGAGACCGCAGGCGCGTCGATGCCCTCGGAGTACCCGTTGACGAGGACGATCGGCAGCCCGCGGCTGCGCAGCCGGTGGTACCGCTCGTTGCTCGCGCTGGTGTCCGCGTGCCGGCCGGAGACGAAGACGATCCCGTCCACGCCGTGCTCCAGCAGCATCTCGACGTACTCGTCCTCCGTCGTGCCGCCGGGGGACTGGGTGCACAGCAGCGGGGTGAAGCCGCGCTCGGCGAGCGAGTTCTCGATCGACTGGGCCAGCGCCGGGAAGACCGGGTTGGTGAGCTCGGGGACGATGAGCCCCACCAGGCCCTCCGAGCGGGTGCGCAGCTTCTCGGGTCGCTCGTAGCCCAGGACGTCGAGGGCGGCGAGCACCGCCTTGCGCGTCTGGGAGGAGACGCCGGCCTTGCCGTTGAGGACGCGGGAGACCGTGGCGGTGCTCACACCGGCCTGCTCCGCGAGATCCTTCAGACGGGTCCGCTCGTGCGGCAGCGTAGAGGACACGGCACACCTCCTCGTGATGGGTCCTCGCCTCGGACACCTCGTCACGAAAGCGTTGCATGAAAGTTACCGCAACGGCTTGCACCGCGGCCAGCCTCCCGGTTAGCGTCGCCGTCATCAGGGCTCGGTGGGCGACGTCGCCCGGTCGAGCCGGTGGAGAACTCGTGTTGGGAGACACCCACGATGCGACGGAGCATCCCGCTTGTCGCGGTCGCCCTCGGCGCCGCGCTCACCCTGTCCGCCTGCGGCGGCGACGCCCAGGAGCCGGCCGAGACCGGCGAGCCGACGGCCGAGGAGACCGGTGCCACGGAGGAGCTCTCCGACGGCGGAAGCCTCACCATCTGGGTCGACGAGACCCGTCAGGCCGCCGTCGAGGCCGCCGCCGAGCAGTTCGAGGCCGAGACCGGCGCGACCGTCGAGACCGTCCTGAAGGACTTCGGCGACATCCGCACCGACTTCATCGCCCAGGTCCCGACCGGCGAGGGCCCGGACATCACCGTCGGCGCCCACGACTGGCTGGGCGAGCTGCTCGCCAACGGCGTGGTCGGCTCGGTCGACCTCGGCGACGCGGCGGGCGACTTCGAGGAGGTCGCGGTCGCGGCGTTCAGCCAGGACGGCCAGCTGTACGGCCTGCCCTACACCGTCGAGAACATCGCGCTGATCCGCAACACCGACCTCACCGACGTCGTCCCCTCCACGTGGGACGAGATGCTCGAGGCGTCCGAGGCCGCCGGCACCACGTACCCCGTGGTCATGCCGATCGGCGAGGAGGGCGACCCGTACCACATGTACCCGCTGCAGACCTCCTTCGGCGCCCCGGTCTTCGAGCAGAACGAGGACGGCTCCTACACCGCTGAGCTCGCGCTCGGCGGTGAGGCGGGCAACGCCTTCGCGCAGTGGCTGGCCGAGCAGGGCGACGCCGGCAACCTCGACACGGCGATCGACTACTCGCTGGCGCTCGAGGCGTTCCGCAACGGCGAGTCGCCGTACCTCATCGGCGGCCCGTGGACGCTCGGTGACCTGGAGGGCATGAACCTCGAGGTGCACGCGATCCCGTCCGCCGGTGGCGAGCCCGCCCAGCCGTTCGCGGGTGTCCAGGGCTTCTACGTCTCCGCGCAGAGCGACAACGCGCTGCTGGCCAACGACTTCCTCGTCAACTTCATGGCGACCGAGGAGGCCCAGCTGGCGATCTACGAGGCGGGCAACCGCCCGCCCGCCTACATCCCGGCCGCCGAGGCTGCCGCGGAGAACCCGCTGACCGCCGGCTTCGCCGAGGTCGGCGCGGACGCGGTGCCGATGCCGTCCATCCCGGAGATGGGTTCGGTCTGGGCGTTCTGGGGCGTGACGGAGGCGCAGATCATCTCCGGCGCCCAGGAGCCGGTGGCCGCCTGGGAGAAGATGGTCTCCGACATCCAGGGTGCGCTCGACGCCTCCTGACGTCCGGAACCCAGCACGACCGCGTGGCGCGCAACCGGACGGGT
>JACIXM010000379.1 GCA_014360395.1 Actinotalea sp. | reverse complement strand
CGATCCACGTCTGCGTCGTGTAGCGGATGTTGTAGAAGTCGAAGAGCAGGAACGCACCGCAGCCGCTCGCCTCGAGCGCGGCGTGCGCCCGGGCGAGCCGGTAGCGCCGGAGCCGGTCGAAGTCGACCCGGTGCTCGTAGTCGACGCCGACCTGGCCCGGCGCGCCCAGCGGGCGCACGCCGGCCGGACGGGTGCTCGGACGCTCGAACGCCCGGTCCCCCTCGTGGCCGTGGTGGTGGTGGCTGCTCATGTCACTCGGCCTCGAGACCGTCGCTGACGTCCGCGTCCTCGGACCGGATGTCCAGGCCCGAGCCCCGCGCGATCGTGAGGATGAGCGAGGCGAAGTCCTGCTCCGTGTTGCCGTTGCCGACCTCCTGCGCGACGAGGTTGCGCGTCATCGAGGCGATGGGCAGGACCACACCGGACTGCGCAGCGGCCTTGAGGCCGAGGTCGAAGTCCTTCTGCAGCAGGACCTGCGTGAACGTGGGCGTGAAGTCGAGGTTCACCAGCGCCGGCGTCTTGTACTTCGTGAACACGGAGCCCATCACCGAGTCGTTGAGGAAGGCGAGGAAGTCGGCCCGCTTGACGCCCGCGCCCTCGGCCAGGACCGTCACCTCGGCGAGGGACTGGATCACGACGCCGAGGAAGACGTTGTGCGCGATCTTGACGATGCGGGCCAGCTCCCCCTCACCGACGTACGTCACGCCCCGGCCCCAGGTCTGCAGCAGCGGCTCGGCGGTGTCGAACGCATCCCGGGGCCCGGAGACCGCCACCGTCAGCTTGCCCGCGGCGATGACGGCGGGGTTGCCCGAGACCGGGGTGGCGAGCAGGGCCACGCCGCGCTCGTGGGCGGCAGCCCGGACGACCTCGCTGGCGCCGACGGACACGGTGGACGCGTCGCCGATGAGGCGGGGGGCGTGGTCGGGGTCGGTCAGCAGGCCGCCCTCACCCAGCATGACGTCCTGGAGGTCCTTGTCCGCCGAGACCATCGAGAAGACGATGTCGCGGCCCGCCAGCTCCACGGGTCGGTCGACGAGGGTCGCGCCGGACGCGATGAGCGGCTCAGCCTTGGC
>JACIXM010000378.1 GCA_014360395.1 Actinotalea sp. | reverse complement strand
CGGGCCGGTGCGCCCGCCCGCGGGAGCTTGTTCCGGCTGCCGCGTCCGGCGGCACCGCCTAACCTTGGTCGGTGCGTATCGTCCACGTCTCCGACTGCTACGCGCCGCGGACCGGAGGCATCGAGTCCCAGGTGCGGGACCTCGCCAGGTCACAGGTCGCGGCCGGCGACGAGGTGCACGTGCTCACCGCCACCCCGGGCATCGACGGGCACCACGAGCCGTCGGACCCGCCGGAGGACGACGGCGGTGTCCAGGTCCACCGGCTCGGGACGGCGGTGCCGTTCGACCTGCCGGTCAACCCGGCCGCGCCGCCCCGGATGCGGCAGATCCTCCGGACCGTCCGGCCCGACGTCGTGCACGTCCACGCCGGTCTGGTCTCGCCGTTCGCGTTCGACGGCGCGCGCGTCGCGGTCGACCTGGGCCTGCCGGTCGCGGTGACGTGGCACTGCATGCTGGACGGCGCGGTCAGCGCGCTGCGGGCCGCCGCCGGCGTCACGGGGTGGGGCACGGCACCCCTCGCGCTCAGCGCCGTGAGCAGGGCGGCGGCGCGCCGGGTGGAGGCGGTCTTCGGCCGGGAGGTGGCCGTCGTCCCCGACGGCATCGACCTCGCGGGGTGGGCGCCGACGGCGTCGCCGCGTGCGGCGGGCCCCACATCGCACCGGCCGCTGCGGGCCGTCTCGACGATGCGGCTGGCGCCGCGCAAGCGCGGACCGGCCCTCGTGGACGTCGTCGCCCGGGCCGCCGCCGCCCTGCCGCCGGGCGCGCTGGTCCTCGACATCGTCGGGGACGGCCCGTCGCGCTCGACGATCGAGCGGCGGGTGCGTCACCGCGAGCTCGACCACGTGGTCCACCTGCGCGGCCGTGTGCCCCGCGCGGAGCTGCCGGCCCTCTACGCCGCCGCGGACGTCTTCGTCGCGCCCGCGCGCCTGGAGGCGTTCGGTATCGCCACGCTCGAGGCCAGGACGGCCGGGCTCGTCGTCGTCGCCCGGCAGGGCACGGGGGCCGAGGAGTTCGTCACCTCCGAGGAGGACGGCCTGCTCGTCGCCGACGACGACGCCATGGCGGCCGCCCTCGTGCGCCTCGCCACCGAGCCCGCTCTCCTCGAGCGGCTGCGGGCGACGGCCCTGGAGCGCCGGCCCGTCCACGGGTGGGAGCACACCGCCCAGGCGGCGCGCGCGGAGTACGCCCGCGCCCAGGAGCTGCGGGGTCAGGTGCTCCCCGTCCACTGAGCCA
>JACIXM010000377.1 GCA_014360395.1 Actinotalea sp. | reverse complement strand
ACGTCGGCATCCGCAGCGACCTGGCCGAGGTCGCCGACGCCCGCACCGCGGAGGCGGAGGACTTCGCCGGAGCGACGGTGACGAAGCGCGTGGGTGGCGCCCGAGGGGGCGAGGGTCGCCGTGGGTGACGTGCTCGCCGAGATCGAGACCGAGAAGGCCGTCGTCGAGCTCGCCGCGGAGGAGGCCGGCGTGCTCGTCCGGCGTCTCGCCGCCGAGGGCGCGACCGTCGAGGTCGGGGCGCCCGTCGCCGTGCTGGGCGAGGCGGGCGAGGACGTCGACGTCGCCGCGTTGCTCGGCACCGCCGCGGCGCTCGCCTCCGAGGCGCAGGGCTCCGCCGACGACGCCGCGGCGGTCGGTGGTGCCGCGCAGCTCGCCGGCGTGGCGCAGAAGGCGGCCGGACAGGTCGTGTCCTCGGCGCCCGCGGCGGAGGGCGGTGCCGCCGCCGAACGCCTCTTCGCCAGCCCGATCGCCCGGAAGATGGCCCGCGAGGCGGACCTGGACCTGGCGCGGCTGCAGGGTTCGGGCCCCGGTGGGCGGATCGTCCGGCGGGACGTCGAGGCCGCCATCGCCGCGGGGGCGAGTGCCCCGGCGGAGGCCACCGCTGCGGCGGCACCGACCGCTCCGGCCGCACCCGCGGCGCCGTCGGCCGCCCCGGCTGCGGCCGCACCGGCCGCCGGGACGCGGGTCCCGCACACCCCGATGCGCCGGGCGATCGCGCGACGCCTCACCGAGAGCAAGGCGACGGTGCCGCACTTCTACGTCGTCGCCGAGCCGCGCGTCGACGCCCTGCTGGAGCTGCGGCGCCAGGTCAACGGGTCCGGCGACCTGCGGGTCTCGGTCAACGACCTCGTCGTCAAGGCGGTGGCCGCGGCGTACTGGGCGGTGCCCGAGGCGAACGTGCAGTGGGGCGAGGACGCGATGACCGTGCTGGACGGCGTCGACGTCGCGATCGCCGTGGCGACCGACGGCGGGCTGGTCACGCCGGTGCTCCGGGGCGTCGACCGGCTGCCCGTCTCCGAGGTCGCGAGCCGCTCCGCCGACCTCGTCGCGCGCGCCCGGGCCGGTCGGCTGAAGCAGGCCGAGCTCGAGGGCGGCTCGATCACCGTGTCGAACCTCGGCATGTACGGGACGCCGGAGTTCTCCGCCATCCTCAACCCGCCGCAGTCCGCGATCCTGGCCGTGGGCGCGGCGCTGCAGCAGCCGGTGGTGGTCGACGGTGCGCTGACGGTGGGGACCGTGATGCGGTGCGTCCTGTCGGCCGACCACCGCGCGGTGGACGGCGCGCTCGCGGCACGGTGGGCGGCAGCCTTCACCGAGGTGGTCGAGAACCCGCTCGCGATCCTCCTCTGAGCTCCCGCGGGCCGGTGCGCCCGCCCGCGGGAGCTTGTTCCGGCTGCCG
>JACIXM010000376.1 GCA_014360395.1 Actinotalea sp. | reverse complement strand
GCCGGCCCTGTACGAGTACGGCGTCTTCAACAGCGCGGGGATCGCCGCGCTCGGCCTCGACGAGGACGCGATCGCCGCGTCGCCGACGCCCGACGCCTTCGAGCGCGACGCCGACGGCGCGTGGAACGGGCGGGGCAACGGCCGGATGGCCCAGCTCTCGTGGTTCTACAACCAGCTCCCGCCGCCCCCCTTCGAGCGGGAGGTCACCTCGACCGGCCTGCTGTCGCGAGAGTTCGCCCGCCTGGGCATGGTCGGCGCCACCGACGGCGGGGGCGTCAACTCCGGGCCCGACGTCTACGGCGCCGTCCACGAGGCGTGGCGGCGAGGGCTGCTGCGCACGCGGGTCCGGATGCTCAAGCACGCGACGCGGCGCGGGACCGAGGCGGAGGACTTCGCCGGGTACGCCCGCTTCGGCGAGCCGCGCTTCGGTGACGGGATGCTGAAGTGGTCCGGGATCGGCGAGATCATCCTGTACCGCAGCCACGACGACCTGGGAAGGCCGGCCGACTCCTCCCCCGAGGCCCTGGCGGAGGCCAAGGAGATCCTCCTGCCCTTCGCGCGCAAGGGGTGGGCGGTCCAGATCCACGTCATGAACCGCGAGTTCCTCGAGCGCCTGCTGGACCTCTTCGAGGACATCCACGCCGAGGTGCCGATCGACACCCTGCGCTGGTCCCTCGTCCACGCCAACGCCGTCACGGCCGCCGACATCCCCCGGCTGAAGGCGCTCGGTGTCGGGGTCCTGCACCAGGCCCTGCTGCGCTTCAACGGTCAGCAGCTCCTGGACGCCTGGGGCCCCGAGCGCGTCGCCGCCGCCCCCGCGCTCCGGGCGCTGCTCGAGGCCGGCGTGCCGCTCGGGCTCGGCTCGGACGGCATGCGGGCGTCCTCATACAACCCGTGGGCGAGCCTGCAGCACTTCATCACCGGGCTCACCGTGGGCGGGACGCCGACCCTGCGCGGCGAGAACCTCCTCTCCCGCGAGGAGGCCCTGGCCGGCTACTCCCGGGACACCGCGTGGTTCTCCAGCGAGGAGCACGAGCGGGGCCAGCTCGTCCCCGGGTTCCTCGCCGACGTGGCCGTGCTGTCGGAGGACTACTTCGAGGTCCCGGTCGAGCGGATCCCGGCCATCACCTCAGAGCTGACGCTGCTCGGCGGGGACGTCGTGTGGAGCTCCGGAGCGGTGGTGCCGGCGACCGACTGAGACGGGTCGCCGGCGGTGTGCTGGGGCCCGTTCACCACGTACCAGACCCCCTGCGCCTCCTCGTCGGTGTGGTTGACGTACAGGTGCGGGCGCATCGAGTCGAAGCAGAACGAGTCCCCGGCCCGCAGGACGTGGACCTCGTCCTCGAGCCGCAGCGTCAGCTCCCCGGAGACGAGGTAGCCGTACTCCGTCCCGGGGTGGCGGGTCAGGCCCTCCTCGGAGCTGCTCGTCGCCCGGGGCGCTTACGTAGCCAGGACGCCGTCGACGTGCC
>JACIXM010000375.1 GCA_014360395.1 Actinotalea sp. | reverse complement strand
TCCGGCTGAACGGGTCCCGAGGGACCGGCGGGCGCATCACCGCGCCAGCACCTCCCGCACCAGGGCGGCGACCTGGCCCGGCGCCTCCTCCGGGACGAAGTGGTCCGCCCCGTCGACGACGGCGCCGCGCAGGTCCGGTCGCAGCGCCAGGCTCGCGGCGAACGCCGCCGGAGAGACGAACGTGCTCTCCGAGCCGCGCACGAGCAGCACCGGGACGCTGGAGTCGCGCAGCGCGGGCGTCAGGTCGACGTCCATCGCCGCGAGGGTCTGCTCGACCGCCGTCGGCGACGCGAGCGGCAGCACGCCGTCGTCGGCAGCCCGGTAGAGGTGCCGCACGCGCCGCTCGACGGCGTCGTCGGGCAGCAGGGGCGACCGTGCGCGCACGGCAGCGCGCACGGCGTCGTCGTCGGCGAGGTGCCCGTCCCCGCCCGCGCGGGCGGTGCGCAGCCGCGCGAAGACCTCCGGCTCGATCCCGGCGGCGTACTCGACCGCGACGACGGCACCGATGCGACCGGGCATCGCCGCCCCGGCGAGGATCGCGTTGCGCGCGCCGAGGGAGTGGCCGACGACGGCCCGCACCGGTCCCAGCACGTCGAGCACCGCGGCGACGTCGGCGACGTAGTCCGCGGCCGTGTAGCCGGTCTCGGGCTTGTCCGAGCCGCCGTGCCCCCGCTGGTCGATCGCGACGCACCGGTGGCGCCGGGCGAGGTCCTCCACGACCGGGTCCCACACGGCGGCGCCCGCGGTGATCCCGTGCAGGAACAGCACCGGCTCCCCTGCGCCCGCGGACCGCGCGCGCAGGGAGAGCCGGGGCGTGACGAGCACGGACTCCCGGACGTCCACCGTCAGTAGGGGTTCGCCACGAAGAGGTCCTGCGCCGGGAACCTGGTGAGCACCTCGATCCCGTAGTCGGTGACGACGACCTCCTCCTCGATCCGGGCGGCCGAGATGCCGTCGGACGCCGGGCAGTACGTCTCCATCGCGAAGACCATGCCCGCCTTGAGCTCCACCGGGTCCTTCATCGAGTTGAGGCGGGAGATGATCGGGCGCTCGTGCAGGCCGAGGCCCAGGCCGTGGGCGAACTGCAGCCCGAAGGCAGCGAGCTCGTTGTCGAAGCCGAAGTCCTGGGCCTTCGGCAGGACGGCCGCGACCTCGTCCGTGCCCACGCCGGGGCGCAGCGCGTCGAGCGCGTCGTCCATCCACTCGCGCGCCTGGGCGTACGCGTCCCGCTGGCTCTGCGTCGCCCAGCCGACCCCGAAGGTGCGGTAGTAGCACGTCCGGTAGCCGTTGTAGGAGTGGATGATGTCGAAGAACGCCTGGTCGCCGGGCCGGATGATGCGGTCGGTGAAGTTGTGCGGGTGCGGGTTGCACCGCTCCCCCGAGATCGCGTTGATCGCCTCGACCTGGTCCGAGCCGTACTCGTAGAGCCGCTTGTTGGCCAGCGCGACGATCTCGTTCTCCCGCACGCCGGGCCGCAGCGCGTCGACGATGTCCTGGTAGACGCCGTCGACCATCGCCGCCGCCTGGTTGAGCAGCATGATCTCGTCCTGGTTCTTGATCACCCGCGCGTCGAGCAGGGGCTGCTGCGCGTCCGCGATCCGGATCCCCTGGCGCTCGAGCTCGAACAGGAACGGCGGCTCGACGATGTCCAGGCCGAGCGGGGCGTCCAGCAGCCCCTCCTCGGCGAGGATGCCGCGGATCTCCGTGACCGCGTCCTTCATGAGGTCGGCACCGCCCTCCGGGGCGACCGCGCCGCGGAAGCCGAGGAAGCCGGGACGGTGGTTCTCCTGCGGCACCCAGTCCGAGTACATGCGGTGGTGCCGCACCGCCGAGCCGAAGTCCCACAGGATCGGGGCCTTGCCGGGCAGGAGCAGTGCGTAGCGGATCATCTTGTCGCCGAGCGCACCGCCGATCCACGTCTGGGTCGTGTAGCGGATGTTGTAGAAGTCGAAGAGCAGGAACGCACCGCAGCCGCTCGCCTCGAGCG
>JACIXM010000374.1 GCA_014360395.1 Actinotalea sp. | reverse complement strand
TGACGGCCGGCATCCGGATCAGTGTCGCCACGTCAGCCACCCATCCCCTCGGTCACGCGCCGCAGGCCCTCGACGACCTCGGCGACCTCCGCGAAGGCGGCCCGCTCGAGCACCTTGGAGATGCTCGGGGATGCCTCGCGCCCGGTGACCCGCTGCACCGGCTGGTCGAGCCAGTCGAAGAACCGCCGCTGGATCTCGTCGGAGAGCCATCCGCCGTAGGAGGTGCCGATCGCACCCTGCTCCGCGATGAGGACGGCGTTCGTCTTGCGGATCGAGGCGCCGATCGTGTGCCAGTCGATGCTGGCCCGGTCGAGCCAGCGCAGGTCGATGACCTCCGCGTCGACGCCGGTCTGCTCCACCGCCTCGAGGGTGTGCCCGACCATGCTCAGGTAGGTGAGGACGGTGACGTCGGACCCCTCGCGGCGGACCTTCGCCCGGCCCACCGGCAGGTGGTAGTCGAGGTCGTCCTCGGGGACCTCCCCGGTGCTCTGGTACAGCCCGACGTGCTCGAGGACGAGCACCGGGTCGTCGATCGCGAGCGCAGCGTTCATGAGGCCGACGTAGTCGAACGGGTTCGACGGGGCGACGATGCGCCAGCCGGCCGCGGTCGCGAACAGACCCGCCGGGTCCATGGAGTGCTGCGAGCCGTAGCCCGCCCCCTTGGCGACCTTGGTGCGCAGCACGAAGGGCACGGCGTTGGTGCCGCCGAACATGTGCCGCGCCTTGCCGATCTGGTTGAACAGCTGGTCCGCGGCCACCCACAGGAAGTCCGGGTACATGAGCTCCACGACCGGGCGGAACCGCCCGTCGAGCGCCATGCCGCCACCGAGGCCGACGAAGGCGTTCTCGCTGATCGGGGTGCCGAGCACCCGCCCGGGGAACGCCTCGACGAGGCCCTTCGTCGCGCCGTTGGTCCCCCCGCCGAGGCGGTGGACGTCCTCGCCCAGGACGACGATCCGCTCGTCGGTCGACATCCGGCGGTGCATGACGCCCGAGACGGCCTCGATGAAGCGCTTCGTCACCGTCGCTCCGGCGAAGTCCTCCGCCTCCGCGGTGCGGGCGTCGGCGACCTCGGCCAGGTCGCTGCGGATGCCGACGTCGACGAACGCCGCGTCCGGCCACAGCTCCGGCCGGATCCGCTTCGTGCCCGGCTTGCCGTCCGGGTCCGGCTCGGTGAGCGCGGCGACGACGGCGGCCATGGCCTGGGTGGCCTGAGCGCGCACCCTGGCGACGGCGTCGGCGTCGAGGAGCCCGCGGGCGATCATCTCGGTCGCGACGCGCTCCAGCGGGTCGCGGGCGCGCCACTGCGCCTCCTCCTCCTTCTGGCGGTACCCGAAGGCGGAGCCGGGGTACGGGCCGTTCTGGTGGAAGAAGCGGTAGACCTCGGCCTCCACGAGCGCCGGGCCCTTGCCGGCACGCATGTGCTCGACGGCCTGCGTCATGGCCAGGTGCACCGCGAGCGGGTCCATCCCGTCCACGTGCCACGACGCGATGCCGAAGCCGGGGCCGCGCGCGGACAGGCGCGGCTCGCCCGTGACCTCGGCGACGTTGGTGGAGACGGCGTAGAGGTTGTTCTCCACGAAGAAGCACAGCGGCAGGGCCCACGCTGCGGTGAGGTTCATCGACTCCAGCACCGAGCCGATGTTCATGGCGCCGTCGCCGAAGTAGGTGACCGTCACGTCGTCGGTCCCGCTGGTGCGCTGGGCCCACGCGTTGCCCGCGGCGAGGGGGACGCCGCCGCCGACGATCGCGTTGGTGCCGAGCGCCCCGGCCTCCATCCACTGCAGGTGCATCGAGCCGCCCCGGCCGCGCGACCAGCCCTCGTCCAGCCCGAGGATCTCCGCGAGGGTGCGGCGCAGCACCGCCGCGAGGTCGTCGGGGACCAGGGCGTCGAGGTCCAGCTCGGGGGTCACGTAGGAGATCACCTTGGCGAGGAACTGGTGGTGCCCCCGGTGCGTGCCGTTGACGCCGTCGGACGCCCGCAGGGCCAGGACCGAGCCGACGGCACCGCCCTCCTGGCCGATGCTCGAGTGCGCCGGCCCGTGGACCAGGTTCTGCCCCGCGAGGTCGAGGACGGCCTCCTCGAACGCCCGGATGAGGTGCAGCTGGCCGAGCATCGTGGCGAGCAGACCGGGGTCGGCCGCGGCCCAGTCCTCCGGAGTGCTCTCCAGGTGGACCCACGGCGAACCGGGCTCCAGCGGTGTGGTGCGCATGGTCGTCTCTCCTTCGAACCGAACCTCTGGTCACGGACAGTAGAGCGTGATTGGATACATCCACAAGACCTCGAGGCCGCCCGGAGCGCACTTCAGCGCACTGCGCCCCTTGGTCGGATACATCCGGGAGACAAGAAGGAGGAGCGATGGCGCTTCCCGGCCTGGTCGGCACCGAGCACATCGGGATCACCGTTCCCGACCTGGACGAGGCGGAGCGGTTCCTCGTCGACGTCCTGGGATGCGTGCGCGTCTACTCCCTCGGACCGTTCGAGCGCGACGACGACTGGATGGCGGTGCACCTGGGCGTCCACCCGCGCACCGTCATGCGCGAGCTGCGCTTCTTCCGCCTCGGCACCGGCCCGAACCTCGAGGTGTTCCAGTACGAGGCCGCGGACGGCCAGGCGCCGCACCCTCGCAACAGCGACATCGGCGGGCACCACCTGGCGATCTACGTCCACGACCTCGACGCCGCCGTCGCCTACCTGCGCGAGCAGGGTGTGGAGGTCATGGGCGAGCCGACGGTGAGCACGCGCCACTCGGCCGGCCAGCGCTGGGTCTACTTCCGGGCGCCGTGGGGCATGCAGCTGGAGCTCGTCAGCTACCCCGAGGGCAAGGCGTACGAGAAAGACCCGGCGACGACGACGCTCCTGTGGCACCCCGCGAACCCGACGGCGTGACCGCGTCACGCGACACCGGTCGGGCCGAGGGGCCCCGGCCCGCGGAGCCGGGAGGATGGCCGTCGTGACCGACACCTCCACCGGGACCCCGCCCACGACCGGCCCGACGACCGCCGCGGACACGGGCCCGGCCTCCGACCGCATCGTCGCGGGCCTGCGCCGGCAGATCCTCTCCGGCGAGCTGCCGCCCGGGTCCCGCATCGTGCAGGAGGACCTGGCCCGCGAGTTCAACGCCAGCCGGTTGCCCGTGCGTGACGCCCTGCGCCGGCTCGAGGCCGAGGGGCTCGTCCGCCTCGTGGCCAACACGGGCGCGTGGGTGGAGTCCCTGTCCGTGCACGAGTGCACGGAGGCCTATCTCATCCGCGAGCGCCTCGAGCCGCTCCTGCTCTCGCTGTCCACGCCGCACCTGTCCGACGACGACGTCGCGCACCTCGAGGACCTCGCCGTGCGCATGCGGGGGGCGGACCTGGAGGCCTTCCTGCGCCTGGACCGGGAGTTCCACCTCCTCTCCTACGCCGGTGCCACGGCGCCGATGACGGAGGAGATCGTCCGTCGCCTGTGGAACTCCACCCAGCCGTACCGGCGCGCGTACGCGGTGCTGGTCGGGGTCGCCGACAGCCCGGCGACGCACGCGGAGCACACGCTGCTCGTGGAGGCGCTGCGCCGCCGCGACGCCCAGGACGCCGCGCACGTCCTGGAGCTGCACATCCGCCGGACCCGCGTCGAGCTGGCGCGGCACCCCGATGTCTTCGACACCGACTGAGCCCGACCGGCCACCGGCGCCGGACGAGCGGGAGCTGCGCGGGGCGCTGCGGCTGCTGCACAGCGGGGTGTTCCTGGCCTCCTTCGACCGGCTCGCCATCGCACCCCTGCTCCTGCCGATCGCGCTCGACCTCGGCGTCCCGGTCGAGCAGGTCGCCGCCGTCGCGACCCTCTACTTCGTGGGCTACGGCGCGACCCAGGTGCTGTGGGGCTTCGCGTCCGACCGCCTGGGACGGGTGCGGACGGTCCGCACCGCGCTCGCGCTGAGCGTCGTCGCGGGAGCGGTGAGCGCCATCGCGCCCGACGTCGTCGTGCTGGCGGCCGCGCGGTTCGTCGCCGGCGCGGCCTACGCCGCCGTCTTCCCCACCGCGATCATCTACATCGGCGACTCGCTGCCACCGCACCGCCGGCACGGGCCGCTCTCGGACCTCATGGCGGTCTCGGCCGTCGGCATGGCCACCGCGACGCTCGTCGCCGCCGGCATCGCCGACCTCCTGGGCTGGCGTGCCGCCCTCGGGGCGCCGGCGCTCGTCGCCGCCGCCCTCGTCGTCCTGCTCCGCCGCGTCCCGGAGCCCGCGGTCGTCCACCCCCGGCAGCGCCCCGGGGCAGCGCTGGCCGCGGTCCTGCTGCGGCCCTGGCCCGTCGCCGTGCTGCTGCTCGTCCTCGTCGAGGGGATGGTCCTCGTCGGCGTCCTGACGTACCTGCCGGCGCTGCTGCAGCGCACCGGCATGAGCACGACCGGGTCCGGCCTCGTCACCGCCGGGTACGGCATCGCGGTGATGCTCGCCGCCCCGCTGGTCAAGCGTCTGGCGCGGGCCGGGATGTCGGCGACGCGGCGGATCGCCACCGGCGGCCTGCTCGCCACCGCCTCCTACGTCGCGCTGCTGCTGGACCAGGCCTGGGTCGGGGTCCTCACGGCGTGCGTCCTGCTCGCCGGCGCGTGGGCGTTCCTGCACACGGCGCTGCAGACCTGGGTGACCGAGGTCGCACCGGGGGCGCGCGCGACGGCGGTGAGCCTGTTCGCCTCGGGGCTCTTCCTCGGCGGCGCGACGTGGACCGCGATCGGCGCCGCGCCGTTCGCGTCCGGCGGGTTCACGGCGTACCTCGCCGCAGGAGCCGTCCTGTCCGCCGCGCTCGGGATCGCGGCGACGACGCTGCACCGCGCCTACGGCAGGGCGCCGGCGGCGGGGTGACGGCCTCCCGTCGCCACGCCCGACACGGGCGGGCGGGCGCCTGCCGCGTCAGTCCGGAGCGACGGCGATGACGGCGATCTCCAGGCGCAGCCCCGGGTCGGTCGCGAGGGAGACGACCTCCACGGAGGTGCTGGTCGGGATGTGCCCGCCGAACCACGCGCCCTGGTAGGCGTTGACGACGTCCTGGTCCTCGCGCACGTTCGTGAAGAACCGGTCCATCCGCACGACGTCCTGGCGCCGGCAGCCCGCGGCGGCCAGGGCCAGGTCGAGGTGCTCGAAGAGCAGCGCGACCTGGCCCTCGATGTCCGTCGGCACAGCGGCGAACTGCTCCGGGCGGTGCGGGTGGTCGTGGTACGGCGGCGCGGCGGTGATGCCGGAGACGTACACCGTCCGCCCACCGGTGGCGCGGATCGCGGGGACGTAGACCTGCTTGATGTCGGGGCTCCAGCCCTCGTGGTGGATGACCTCGAGGTGCCCGTCGGCGCTGCTCACCGCGTCAGTGAAGCACTCGCGCCGCGGCGGTGCAATGCATTGCTGCGCACCCACCTCAGGGCGCCGCCCTCCGCCCGACCGGCGCGCCTGAGAACCGGCGGGCGGACCTTTCGGCGCACCGCGCGTCGGTGATAGCCTCCCGCAATCGTTTGTTGCACATCGGGGCGCGAGGCGACACCGACGTCGCCCGCCCAGCGAGGGAGACGTGCCATGACGCAGGTACCCGACGCCGATCTCGTCCTCGTCAACGGACGGATCACCACCCTCAGCCTCGACCCGGCCGTCCCGGGCGAGGTCACCGCGCTCGCCGTCCGCGCCGGACGCGTCCTGGCCGTCGGGGGCGAGGAGGAGGTGCGGGCCCACGTCGGCCCCGCCACGCGCGTCGTCGACGTGGGCGGGCGTCGGGTGGTGCCCGGGCTCGTGGACTCGCACGTGCACTTCGTCCGCGCGGGGCGCACCTGGGCCGACGAGGTCCGCTGGGAGGACATGACCACCCTGGCCGACGCCCTGGCCGCCGTCGGCGAGCGTGCCGCGCAGCTGGAGCCGGGCGCGTGGATCCGGGTGATCGGCGGGTGGTCGGAGGACCAGCTCGCCGAGCGGCGCGGCCCCACGCGCGAGGAGCTCGACGCCGTCGCGCCGGACAACCCCGTCTTCGTGCAGGCCCTGTACGAGTACGGCGTCTTCAACAGCGCGGGGATCGCCGCGCTCGGCCTCGACGAGGACGCAATCGCGT
>JACIXM010000373.1 GCA_014360395.1 Actinotalea sp. | reverse complement strand
CAGGCCGCCGGAGTAGGCGAGCACGACGCGTTCAGTCATGGGGGTGTCTTCCTCGGGTGTGGTGGGTGGGGAGGTGGTGTCCGGGGGACGCGGGTCGCGGGGTCACGACCCGTCGCTCGCGAGCTCGAGGAAGCGACGCGCGACGGCGTCGCCCCCGTCGACCTCGCGGGAGATGACGAGGACGGTGTCGTCGCCGGCGATGGTGCCCATCACCGACGGCAGGATCGAGTGGTCGATGGCCGAGGCCAGGAACTGCGCGGCGCCCGGCGGGGTGCGCAGGACGACAAGGTTGCCCGAGGCCTCGGCCGTGACGAGGAGCTCGGCGCACAGCCGGGCCAGCCGGGCGGCGAGCTGCTCGACGTCCTGGCCGGCGTGCGGCGTGCGGTCCCCGCCCTCGCCGGGCAGCGCGTAGGCGAGGGTCCCGTCCGCGGTGCGGATGCGGACCGCGCGGAGCTCGACCAGGTCCCGGGAGAGCGTCGCCTGGGTGACGTGCACGCCCTCCCGGGCCAGGGCCGTGGCGAGCTCGCCCTGCGAGCGCACGGTCGTGCGCGCCAGGAGCCTGCCGATGAGGGCGTGCCGGGCCGCCTTGGTGGCCGGGACGCTCGTGGCCTCGGTGGCGCTCACGGCCGCTCCAGCAGCCATGTGAGCACCGCCTTCTGCACGTGCAGGCGGTTCTCGGCCTCGTCCAGGACGACCGAGCGCGGCCCGTCCATGACCTCGGCGGTGATCTCCTTGCCGCGGTAGGCCGGCATGCAGTGCAGCGCGACGGCCCCGGGCTCGGCCCGGTCCAGCAGCTCCGCGTCCAGGCGGAACGGGCCGAAGAGCTCCTCCGCCTCCTGCTCGCTCGTCGCGTCGCCCATGGACACCCAGGTGTCCGTCGCGACCGCCTCGGCGCCGGACACGGCCGCCGCCGCGTCGTGGACGACCGTCACGGACCCGCCCGTGGTGGCCGCGACGGCCGCGGCGCGGTCCACCACCTGCGCGTCGGGGCGCCGGCCGAACGGCGTGCCGATCCGGACGTGCATGCCCGCGGTCGCGCCGGCGAGCAGGTAGGAGTGCGCCATGTTGTTCGCGCCGTCGCCGACGTACGCCAAGGTGCGGTCGTGCAAGGCGTCCAGGCCGCCGGCGTGCTCGGCGATCGTCAGCAGGTCCGCGAGCGCCTGGCACGGGTGGAACTGGTCCGTCAGGGCGTTGACGACCGGGACCCCGGCGTGCCGGGCCATGGTCTCCAGGCGCGACTGGTCGAACGTGCGCCACACGACCGCCGCCACCTGCCGGCCCAGGACCTTGGCCGTGTCCTCGACGGACTCCCGCACCCCGATCCGGGCGAGGTTGCCGTCGACGACCATGGGGTGACCGCCGAGCTCGGCGACGCCGACGGTGAAGGACAGCTGCGTGCGCAGGGTGGGCTTGTCGAACAGGATCGCCACCGCCCGCGGGCCCGCGAGGGGGCGCTCGGCGAACCGCTCGGCCTTGAGGCGCAGGGCGAGCTCGAGGACCTCGCGCTGCTCGACGGGCGTGAGGTCGTCGTCCCGCAGGAAGTGCCGGGTCATGTCTCCTCCGTCCGGTCGGCCTGCGCCGGAAGGGTGCGCAGGAACTCGACGAATGGGCTCACCTGCTCCCAGGTGAGCACCAGCGGCGGCGCCAGCCGCAGCGCCGTCGGGGTCACGGGGTTGACGACGAAGCCCGCGTCGAGCGCCCGCTCGGCGACGGTGGTCGAGACCTCCGCACC
>JACIXM010000372.1 GCA_014360395.1 Actinotalea sp. | reverse complement strand
GTGAGGGCCTGCACGTGGACAAGGAGGCGTCGACGGGCGTCGTGGCCCTCGCGACGCCCGACGGACGCACGGCACTCCCGGTCTTCACCAGTACGGCCACGCTCGCGGCCTGGCGGGACGACGCCCGGCCGGTGCCGGCCGAGGGCCCGCGCGCCGCCGCCGCCGCGCTCCAGGAGGGCTGGGAGGTCCTCGTCGTCGACCCGGCAGGACCGGTGACCGTGCCGGTGCCCCGGACCGCGGTGCGGGCGCTCGCCCTCGGCGAGCCGTGGCGGCCCGCGGTCGTGGACGGCGCGGTGGTCCAGGAGGTGCGCGCCGCCGTCGCCGTGGCGCTGGAGCAGGTGCCACAGGTCCGCGCCGCCGACGCCGTCCCGGGGCGCCGGGCCGAGGTCGCCGTCGTCGTGGCCCTCGCCCCCGGGCTGGACCGGGAGGCCCTCGACCGCGTCCTGCAGCACGTCGGGGCGGCGCTCGCCGCCGAGGAGGTCGTGGCCGCCCGCGTGGACAGCCTGGAGATGCGGGTCGTCACCGCGCGGTGACGAGCGGCGTCACCCGGGACGACCGCCTCAGGGAGCGCAGGCCTGCGTGGGCGTGAAGGCGGCCGCGTCGTCCAGCAGCCGGCGCAGCGTGCTCACCGGGACGAGGAAGCTCTGGTCCGCGGCGTTCTTGGCGTACACGACCCCGATGACGCGGCCCTGCTCGTCGAGGGCCGCCGAGCCGGAGCTCCCGGGCTCGACCGGGGCGTCCGTGACGAGGACCTCGCCGAGGTTCTCGTTGAGCGGGTCGGTCGTCTCGCCGATGACGGTCCCGCTCGTCACGGTCAACGCCCCGCCCTGCGGGTACCCCACGACCGTGACCGCGTCGCCGCGCACGGGGTCGGCGTCGGCGAGGACGGGGTAGCTGGGCAGCTCCCCGACCGTGCGGACGATGGCCAGGTCGGCGAGCGCCGCCGTGCTCGCGGTCGCGACGTCCACGTCCCGGCCGTCGTAGGTCGAGACCTGCACCTCGTCGGACTGCTCGACGACGTGCCGGTTCGTGATGAGCACGGTCGCGTCGATGGCGAACCCGGAGCCGGTGGTGAGGGTCCCGCAGCCGACGTTGCGGATCCGGACGGCCATGCGCCGGACGGCATCGAAGCCGTCCGGCGAGAGCGTCCCGGTCCCCGTCGGCTCGGTCATCGGCGCCTCGGACGGGACGAGGTCGGTCACCCGGGGCCCGGGCATCCGCGGCACCTCGTCCACCAGGCCCTCGACCGTGGCGCACCCCGCGAGGAGCGTCGCCACGACGGTTCCGACGGCTGTGGCGCGGATCCCGCGGCGAGCGCGGCCGGTCACCGGCTCAGCTCCCGCTGCAGGGCGATGTTGGCCTCGGTGGCCGTCTGGCACAGCACCTCCACGTCGGTGCGGAACCGCTCGAGCTCGTCGGGGTCGTACTGGGCCACGTCCGTCACGGTGTTCTGCAGGTAGCCGATGAGCTCCTGCTGGCCCTGGACGCACTGGTCCAGCGCGAGGGCGACCTGCCCGGCCGCCTCGCTGACCCGCTGCTGGTAGTCGACGAGCTGCCGCTGGACCTCCCGGTCGTCACCGATCTGCGCCTTCTCGTCGGCCAGCTCGACGATCCGCCCCTGGGCGGTGGCGAGCTGGGCCCGGACCCCCTCGAGCTCGGACTCCGTGCCGACGAGGGACGCGCGGGTGGCGGCGAGCTCGCCGCCGAGTCCACGGGCGTCGTCCAGGTAGGCCTCGGACTGCTCCTGCCAGGCGGTGGTCGTGCGGTACAGGTAGACGGTCGAGGCGGCGAGGGCGACGGTCATCAGGCCCAGGACGACGACGACGGCGACGCGTCCTCGGCGCCGACGCCGGACGCGTCGCGCCTCCTGCGCGGCGGCCGTCGCGTCCGCCCCGGCGTCGTCGGCGGCGGGAGGACGCGTGTCAGGCTGCGGGACCGGTCCGGACGCCGTGCTCGCGTCCGGCTGCGGCCCGGTGCCCGGGTCGCTCGTCGCGCGGGAGGCGCTGCCCTCGACGGGGGACGGTGCCGGTCCGGCGCCGTCCTGGACGTCGAGGTCCCCCGTGCGTCGGCCGACGCCGGGACGGGGCCCCCCTGCGGGACGCGGCAGTCCTGTGCTGTCGGTCACCGGCCCAGCATAGGCCGCGCGCAGGGGGACCCACGGGGCGGTGCGCGACGGCGGCCGGAACGGTCGGCGGGGCCGCCACCTGGTGCGACGCCGGGGCGCCCCGGCTCACCAGGCGGTGCTCAGGACACCGGGCCCGTGAACGTCTCGCCCGGCCCTTCACCGGGGGCGTCGGGATAGGGGAGCGCCTCGCGGAAAGCGAGCTGCAGCGATCGCAGCCCGTCGCGCAGGGAGCGGGCGTGCTGGTTGCCGATCTCGGGCGCCGCCGCCGTGACCAGGCCGGCCAGGGCGGTGATGAGCTTGCGGGCCTCGTCCAGGTCGGCGAGGTCGGCGCCGCGCTCGTCCTCGGTGTCCTCCGCCAGGCCGCACTTGACGGCGGCGGCGCTCATGAGGTGGACGGCGGCGGCCTGGATGACGGCCACGGCGGGGACCTCGGCGATGTCGCGCACCGCGGCGGTCGTGAGGGCGGCCTCGTCGCGGCTGCCGGACTCCTGTGTCATGGCACGATCCTCTCACCGCGCGTGAGCGGGTCCGGGGCCGTCCCGGATCCGTCCCGGACCTGCCGCGGACCCGTCGCGGCGCCGTCGCCGCCCGCCTGGTACAGTGCTGTCCGACCGACCGGGTTCCGTCGTGCCTGCAGCGCAGGATCGAGGGATTCCGGTGCACAAGCGGAGCTGATCCCACCCGCGCCCCGACCGACCGCCCCCGGGCGGACGACAGGAGCCGGGTCCGGTCCGGAGGTGTCGTGCCGGTGACGGCGGGACACCTCGGCGTCGTCGTCGGCGCCCCGGACTGCAGGCCCCCGCGACGTGCTCGGACGCGGGGGCCTTTCTCGTGGACGGCGGTCGTCCCGTCGAGTTCGAGGAG
>JACIXM010000371.1 GCA_014360395.1 Actinotalea sp. | reverse complement strand
GGCGTCGGGATACGTGGCCAAGGAGGACGCGGCCGCGAAGGTGGTCCAGGCCATCCGCGCCGCGGCCGGGAGAGCCAGGTACGTTGGCGGGCCGTGCCTCTTCGACCTGCTCCCCTCCGGCTGGCTCTGGGGCACCCTGCAACTCTTCATCGCCGCGGCACTGGCCGCCCTCTGGCGGGCACGCCGACTCGGCCCCCTGGTCCCCGAAAGACTCCCCGTCGCGATCCGCGCCTCCGAAACCGTCGAAGGCCGCGCACGCCTCTACCGCAAGGCGAACGCCCGCGACCGCGCCGCCACCGCTCTTCGCTCCACCACACGCACCCGCCTCGCCCCCCTCGTAGGCGTCCCCGTCCCCCAGGCACACACGCCCGAAGCCCTGCTTCCCGCCCTGTCCGCCCACCTCCACGGCGACGGACAGTCCCTGCACACCCTCCTCTTCGGCCCGCCGCCCACGGACGACACAGCCCTGATCGCACTCACCGACCAACTCGACGCCCTCGAAAGAGAGGTACGCCGTCCATGATGGACCCGACCACTGACAACGCCGGGCAGACCGGCGACCCGGGCAGCGCCCGAGCCGCCCTGGAAGCCCTGCGCGCCGAGATCGCCAAGGCCGTGGTCGGCCAGGACCCCGCCGTCACCGGCCTCGTCGTCGCCCTCCTCTGCCGCGGCCACGTCCTCCTCGAAGGCGTCCCCGGAGTCGCCAAGACCCTCCTCGTCCGTGCCCTCGCCGCCGCCCTCGACATCGACACCAAACGCGTCCAGTTCACCCCCGACCTGATGCCGAGCGACGTCACCGGCTCCCTCGTCTACGACACCCGCACCGCCGAGTTCTCCTTCCAGCCCGGCCCCGTCTTCACCAACCTCCTCCTCGCCGACGAGATCAACCGCACCCCTCCGAAGACCCAGTCGTCCCTCCTCGAAGCCATGGAGGAACGCCAGGTCACGGTCGACGGCACCCCCCGCCCCCTCCCCGAACCGTTCCTCGTCGCGGCAACCCAGAACCCGGTCGAGTACGAGGGCACCTACCCCCTCCCCGAAGCCCAGCTCGACCGCTTCCTCCTCAAACTCACCATCCCCCTCCCCTCCCGCCAGGACGAGATCGACGTCCTCACCCGCCACGCCGAAGGCTTCAACCCACGCGACCTGCACGCCGCCGGCGTACGCCCCGTAGCAGGCCCCGCAAGCCTCGAAGCGGCCCGCGCGGCAGTCGCCAAGACCACCGTCTCCCCCGAGATCACGGCCTACGTCGTCGACATCTGCCGCGCCACCCGCGAGTCCCCGTCCCTCACCCTCGGCGTCTCCCCCCGCGGCGCCACCGCCCTCCTCGCGACCTCCCGCGCCTGGGCCTGGCTCACCGGCCGCGACTACGTCACCCCCGACGACGTCAAGGCTCTCGCCCTTCCCACCCTCCGCCACCGCGTACAACTCCGCCCCGAGGCCGAAATGGAAGGCGTAACAGCCGACTCCGTCATCAACGCCGTCCTCGCCCACGTCCCCGTCCCCCGCTGATGGCCCTCACCGGACGCGCCGCGCTCCTCGCGGCCCTAGGCTCCCTCCCCGTCGGCCTCTGGGACCCAAGCTGGACGGGCATCCTCGCCGTGAACGCCCCCCTGGCCCTCGCCTGCGCCTGCGACTTCGCCCTCGCGGCCCCCGTACGACACCTGCGGCTGACCCGCTCCGGCGACACGTCGGTACGCCTCGGCGACCCCGCGGACGTCACCCTCACCATCACCAACCCGTCCCGCCGCCCCCTGAGCGCCAAGGTCCGAGACGCCTGGCCCCCCAGCAGCTGGCAACCCGGCACCGAAGTGACGGCCTCCCGCCACCGCATGTCGATCCCCGCGGGCGAACGCCGCCGCATCACCACCCGCCTACGCCCCACCCGCCGAGGCGACCGCCAGGCAGACCGCGTCACCATCCGCTCCTACGGCCCCCTCGGCCTCCTCACCCGCCAGGGCACCCACCGCGTCCCCTGGACGGTCCGCGTCCTGCCACCCTTCACCAGCCGCAAACACCTCCCCTCCAAGCTCGCCCGCCTGCGCGAACTCGACGGCCGCACCAGCGTCCTGCAACGCGGCGAGGGCACGGAATTCGACAGCCTCCGCGAATACGTCCCCGGCGACGACACCCGCTCCATCGACTGGCGTGCCACCGCCCGCCAGACCACCGTCGCCGTACGCACCTGGCGCCCCGAACGCGACCGCCACATCCTCCTGGTCCTCGACACCGGCCGCACCTCCGCGGGCCGCGTCGGCGACGCCCCCCGCCTCGACGCCTCCATGGACGCCGCGCTCCTCCTGGCAGCCCTGGCATCCCGCGCCGGCGACCGCGTCGACCTCCTCGCCTACGACCGTCAGGTCCGCGCCCTCGTCCAGGGCCGCACAGCAGGCGACGTCCTGCCCTCCCTGGTCAACGCCATGGCAGCCCTCGAGCCCGAACTCGTCGAAACAGACGCCAGAGGCCTCACCGCCACCGCCCTCCGCACGGCCCCCCGCCGCTCCCTGATCGTCCTGCTCACCACCCTCGACGCTGCCCCGGTCGAAGAGGGCCTGCTCCCCGTCCTGGCAAAACTCACCCAACGCCACACACTCCTCGTCGCCTCAGTCGCCGACCCCCATATCGCCGATATGGCCCAGTCCCGAGGAACAACCGAAGCGGTCTACGAGGCAGCAGCAGCCGCCCAAGCCCAATCCGAACGCCACCGCACAGCGGAACAACTCCGCCGCCACGGCGTCACAGTCGTCGACGCAACCCCAGACGAACTGGCCCCCGCACTGGCGGATGCCTACCTGGCCCTGAAAACAACGGGCCGCCTGTAATCAGGCCGGGGGATTCCCCCTTAAACGCAGAAAACCCCGCATCCGAAGATGCGGGGTTTCCCTCAAAATTTGTTCGGCGGCGTCCTACTCTCCCACAGGGTCCCCCCTGCAGTACCATCGGCGCTGTAAGGCTTAGCTTCCGGGTTCGGAATGTAACCGGGCGTTTCCCTCACGCTATAACCACCGAAACACTATGAAACTGTGAACGCCACACCACCGCACACAACGGCGGGGCTGTTCGTGGTTTCAGAACCAACACAGTGGACGCGAGCAACTGAGGACAAGCCCTCGGCCTATTAGTACCGGTCAACTCCACACGTTACCGTGCTTCCATATCCGGCCTATCAACCCAGTCGTCTACTGGGAGCCTTACCCTCTTATAGAGGTGGGAGTCCTCATCTCGAAGCAGGCTTCCCGCTTAGATGCTTTCAGCGGTTATCCCTCCCGAACGTAGCCAACCAGCCATGCCCTTGGCAGAACAACTGGCACACCAGAGGTTCGTCCGTCCCGGTCCTCTCGTACTAGGGACAGCCCTTCTCAAGACTCCTACGCGCACAGCGGATAGGGACCGAACTGTCTCACGACGTTCTAAACCCAGCTCGCGTACCGCTTTAATGGGCGAACAGCCCAACCCTTGGGACCGACTCCAGCCCCAGGATGCGACGAGCCGACATCGAGGTGCCAAACCATCCCGTCGATATGGACTCTTGGGGAAGATCAGCCTGTTATCCCCGGGGTACCTTTTATCCGTTGAGCGACGGCGCTTCCACAAGCCACCGCCGGATCACTAGTCCCGACTTTCGTCCCTGCTCGACCCGTCGGTCTCACAGTCAAGCTCCCTTGTGCACTTACACTCAACACCTGATTACCAACCAGGCTGAGGGAACCTTTGGGCGCCTCCGTTACCCTTTAGGAGGCAACCGCCCCAGTTAAACTACCCATCAGACACTGTCCCTGATCCGGATCACGGACCCAGGTTAGACATCCAGCACGACCAGACTGGTATTTCAACGACGACTCCCACCGAACTGGCGTCCGATGCTCAAAGTCTCCCAGCTATCCTACACAAGCCGAACCGAACACCAATATCAAACTGTAGTAAAGGTCCCGGGGTCTTTCCGTCCTGCTGCGCGAAACGAGCATCTTTACTCGTAGTGCAATTTCACCGGGCCTATGGTTGAGACAGTCGAGAAGTCGTTACGCCATTCGTGCAGGTCGGAACTTACCCGACAAGGAATTTCGCTACCTTAGGATGGTTATAGTTACCACCGCCGTTTACTGGCGCTTAAGTTCTCAGCTTCGCCTGGACGAATCCAAGCTAACCGGTCCCCTTAACGTTCCAGCACCGGGCAGGCGTCAGTCCGTATACATCGCCTTACGGCTTCGCACGGACCTGTGTTTTTAGTAAACAGTCGCTTCTCGCTGGTCTCTGCGGCCACCCCCAGCTCAAGCAGCAAGTGCTATCACCGGAAATGGCCCCCCTTCTCCCGAAGTTACGGGGGCATTTTGCCGAGTTCCTTAACCATAGTTCACCCGAACGCCTCGGTATTCTCTACCTGACCACCTGAGTCGGTTTAGGGTACGGGCCGCCATGAAACTCGCTAGAGGCTTTTCTCGACAGCATAGGATCATCCACTTCGCCACAATCGGCTCGGCATCAGGTCTCAGACTCATGGCGCACGGATTTACCTACCTGACGTCCTACACCCTTACCCCGGGACAACCACCGCCCGGGATGGACTACCTTCCTGCGTCACCCCATCACTCACCTACTAACCGCTTGGTTCAGCGGCTCCACCACTCCCCTCAACTCCGAAGAGATCAGGGCGGCTTCACGGCCTTAGCATCACGATGCTCGATGTTTGACGCTCCACAGCGGGTACCGGAATATCAACCGGTTATCCATCGACTACGCCTGTCGGCCTCGCCTTAGGTCCCGACTTACCCTGGGCAGATCAGCTTGACCCAGGAACCCTTAGTCAATCGGCGCACACGTTTCCCACGTGTGAATCGCTACTCATGCCTGCATTCTCACTCGTCAACCGTCCACAACTCGCTTCCACGGCTGCTTCACCCGGCAGACGACGCTCCCCTACCCATCACAGCAGGCGTTAGCCCTCATGCTGCAATGACACGACTTCGGCGGTACGCTTGAGCCCCGCTACATTGTCGGCGCGGAATCACTAGACCAGTGAGCTATTACGCACTCTTTCAAGGGTGGCTGCTTCTAAGCCAACCTCCTGGTTGTCTCTGCGACTCCACATCCTTTCCCACTTAGCGTACGCTTAGGGGCCTTAGTCGATGCTCTGGGCTGTTTCCCTCTCGACCATGGAGCTTATCCCCCACAGTCTCACTGCCGCGCTCTCACTTACCGGCATTCGGAGTTTGGCTAAGGTCAGTAACCCGGTAGGGCCCATCGCCTATCCAGTGCTCTACCTCCGGCAAGAAACACACGACGCTGCACCTAAATGCATTTCGGGGAGAACCAGCTATCACGGAGTTTGATTGGCCTTTCACCCCTAACCACAGGTCATCCCCCAGGTTTTCAACCCTGGTGGGTTCGGTCCTCCACGAAGTCTTACCTCCGCTTCAACCTGCCCATGGCTAGATCACTCCGCTTCGGGTCTTGAGCGCGCTACTAAAACCGCCCTATTCGGACTCGCTTTCGCTACGGCTTCCCCACACGGGTTAACCTCGCAACACACCGCAAACTCGCAGGCTCATTCTTCAAAAGGCACGCAGTCACGAGAACAAGGCAAGCCTTGTTCCGACGCTCCCACGGCTTGTAGGCACACGGTTTCAGGTACTATTTCACTCCCCTCCCGGGGTACTTTTCACCATTCCCTCACGGTACTATCCGCTATCGGTCACCAGGGAATATTTAGGCTTAGCGGGTGGTCCCGCCAGATTCACACGGGATTTCTCGGGCCCCGTGCTACTTGGGTGTCTCTCAAGCAAGCCGCTAATGTTTCGACTACGGGGGTCTTACCCTCTACGCCGGACCTTTCGCATGTCCTTCGCCTACATCAACGGTTTCTGACTCACCGACCAGCCGGCAGACTGATCAAGAGAGATCCCACAACCCCGCATACGCAACCCCTGCCGGGTCTCACACGTATACGGTTTAGCCTCATCCAGTTTCGCTCGCCACTACTCCCGGAATCACGGTTGTTTTCTCTTCCTGCGGGTACTGAGATGTTTCACTTCCCCGCGTTCCCTCCACACTGCCTATGTGTTCAGCAGTGGGTGACAGCCCATGACGACTGCCGGGTTTCCCCATTCGGAAACCCCCGGATCAAAGCCTGGTTGACGACTCCCCGGGGACTATCGCGGCCTCCCACGTCCTTCATCGGTTCCTGGTACCAAGGCATCCACCGTGCGCCCTTAAAAACTTGGCCACAGATGCTCGCGTCCACTGTGCAGTTCTCAAACAACGACCAGCCACCCATCACCCCCGAGACACACCCGGAGTTCACTGGGACCGGCACTGAGGAAAGCTTTCATTCCCTCAGACACCCAACAGCGTGCCCGACACCGTCCTTCCGCTCTTCACTGTGTTCCACGCCGAAGCAGTACTAACAGGAAGACCTTCAAGACCATGCCGAGTAGTCAACGTTCCACCCATGAGCAACCGTGCAAGACATCCGCTTGCAGTCGGCTATGTGCTCCTTAGAAAGGAGGTGATCCAGCCGCACCTTCCGGTACGGCTACCTTGTTACGACTTCGTCCCAATCGCCAGTCCCACCTTCGACAGCTCCCTCCCACAAGGGGTTGGGCCACCGGCTTCGGGTGTTACCGACTTTCGTGACGTGACGGGCGGTGTGTACAAGGCCCGGGAACGTATTCACCGCAGCAATGCTGATCTGCGATTACTAGCAACTCCAACTTCATGGGGTCGAGTTGCAGACCCCAATCCGAACTGAGACCGACTTTTTGAGATTCGCTCCACCTTACGGCATCGCAGCTCATTGTATCGGCCATTGTAGCACGTGTGCAGCCCAAGACATAAGGGGCATGATGACTTGACGTCGTCCCCACCTTCCTCCGAGTTGACCCCGGCGGTCTCCTGTGAGTCCCCATCACCCCGAAGGGCATGCTGGCAACACAGAACAAGGGTTGCGCTCGTTGCGGGACTTAACCCAACATCTCACGACACGAGCTGACGACAGCCATGCACCACCTGTACACCGACCACAAGGGGGGCACTATCTCTAATGCTTTCCGGTGTATGTCAAGCCTTGGTAAGGTTCTTCGCGTTGCGTCGAATTAAGCCACATGCTCCGCTGCTTGTGCGGGCCCCCGTCAATTCCTTTGAGTTTTAGCCTTGCGGCCGTACTCCCCAGGCGGGGAACTTAATGCGTTAGCTGCGGCACCGACGACGTGGAATGTCGCCAACACCTAGTTCCCACCGTTTACGGCGTGGACTACCAGGGTATCTAATCCTGTTCGCTCCCCACGCTTTCGCTCCTCAGCGTCAGTAATGGCCCAGAGATCCGCCTTCGCCACCGGTGTTCCTCCTGATATCTGCGCATTTCACCGCTACACCAGGAATTCCGATCTCCCCTACCACACTCTAGCTAGCCCGTATCGACTGCAGACTCGGGGTTAAGCCCCGAGCTTTCACAATCGACGTGACAAGCCGCCTACGAGCTCTTTACGCCCAATAATTCCGGACAACGCTTGCGCCCTACGTATTACCGCGGCTGCTGGCACGTAGTTAGCCGGCGCTTCTTCTGCAGGTACCGTCACTTTCGCTTCTTCCCTGCTGAAAGGGGTTTACAACCCGAAGGCCTTCATCCCCCACGCGGCGTCGCTGCATCAGGCTTTCGCCCATTGTGCAATATTCCCCACTGCTGCCTCCCGTAGGAGTCTGGGCCGTGTCTCAGTCCCAGTGTGGCCGGTCGCCCTCTCAGGCCGGCTACCCGTCGTCGCCTTGGTGAGCCGTTACCTCACCAACAAGCTGATAGGCCGCGAGCCCATCCCTGACCGAAGTTCTTTCCAGACGCTACAGATGCCTGTGCGTCTCGTATCCGGTATTAGCACCGATTTCTCGGGGTTATCCCAGAGTCAGGGGCAGGTTGCTCACGTGTTACTCACCCGTTCGCCACTGATCACCCGGTGCAAGCACCGAGATCACCGTTCGACTTGCATGTGTTAAGCACGCCGCCAGCGTTCGTCCTGAGCCAGGATCAAACTCTCCGTAAATGTCTATTAGCCACCCGCACCCGAGAGCACGAGCAAGCTGACACACGAAGCGGTCCCGAAGGACCAGTTATCATCTGGCCTCGATCAAATGCATGACATCAACTGACTTGCATTCGTCTCAACCACGTCACCGCACCACGACCAAGCCCACCGACGGTGGAACCAGCCACGACACGACGACCAATGGCATCGACTTTTGGCACGCTGTTGAGTTCTCAAGGAGCGGACGCGCATCCATCCAGGTCTTCCGACCCATCCGGAGGCAACTTCTCCACTGTACTCGGTTCATCCCTCCCGGTCAACGACCGGTTCGGTTCCGAGCCCACGCCGATCGTCGGGTCCGAGGACCCGTCGTGGTGTGGTTTTCCCTCCGGGACCGACCGGCTCTCGCCGTTCGTTGCTCCCTGGGGGCGAGGAAGACTCTACGCCGTCCCGGCGGTGAAGTCCAAGCCGGTCCGACGTGTGCTGGCTCACCCCGGCGAAGCCGTGCGCAGCCGTCGGGCGCCCTGCCGCGCGGCGGTCCGGCACCGCCCCCCGGGGGCCGTGCCGGCCTCCCCGCCGGCGCTGGGCAGCGGGGAGCTCGGCCGGCCCGGCACCGGCGACTCGCCCCCGGCGCGGGAAGCGGGCCCGACCTCATGCGGCGGGGTCAGGCGGGACGCTCGGCGACCGCGAGGGTCTTCTTGCCGCGGCGCAGGACGGCCCACCGTCCGTGCAGGAGCACATCGGTGTCCACGACGGCGTTCTCGTCGGTGACGCGGACGTTGTTGACCGACACGCCCCCCTCCGCGATCGCGCGCCGGCCCGCTCCGCGTCCGGCGACGAGCCCGGCGGCGACCAGGAGGTCGACCACCTCCGTCCCCTCGTCGGCGACCGTCGCCCGGGGCAGCTCGGACACCGCAGCACCGAGCGTCGCGGCGTCGAGCTCCCCGAGGTCGCCCCGCCCGAACAGCGCCTGGCTGGCAGCGACGACCTTGTCGGTCGCCTCCTGGCCGTGGACGAGGGTGGTGACCTCCGCGGCCAGCGCGCGCTGCGCGGCCCGTGCCGCGGGCCGCGCAGCGACCTCCTGCTCGAGCTCCGCGATCCGCTCCGGCGAGAGGAAGGTGAAGATCTTCAGGTACCGGACGACGTCGGCGTCGTCGGTGTTGAGCCAGAACTGGTAGAAGGCGTACGGGCTCATCATGTCGGGGGCGAGCCAGATCGCCCCGCCCTCCGACTTGCCGAACTTCGTCCCGTCGGCCTTGGTGATGAGCGGGGTCGTCAGGGCGTGCACGCCGACGTGCTCGGCCTTGCGGGTCAGCTCTACCCCGGAGAGCAGGTTGCCCCACTGGTCGTTGCCGCCGGTCTGCAGCGTGCAGCCGTAGCGCCGGTACAGCTCGAGGAAGTCCATGCCCTGGAGGATCTGGTAGCTGAACTCGGTGAAGGAGATGCCCTCCTCGCTCGCCAGCCGGCGGGCGACCGTGTCCTTGGCCAGCATCGTGCCCAGCCGGTAGTGCTTGCCGACCTCGCGCAGGAAGTCGATCGCCGACAGGTCACCGGTCCAGTCCAGGTTGTTGACCATCAGCGCGGCGTTGTCGCCCTCGAAGTCGAGGAACCGCGCGATCTGCAGACGCAGACGCTCGACCCACTCGGCGACGGTCTCCTTGGTGTTCAGGACGCGCTCGCCGGACATGCGCGGGTCGCCGATCAGGCCTGTGGCGCCCCCGACCAGGGCCAGGACCCGGTGCCCGGCGCGCTGGAGGTGCCGCAGCACGACGAGCTGCACGAGGTGGCCGTGGTGCAGGCTCGGCGCGGTCGGGTCGAAGCCGCAGTAGAGCGTCAGCGGGCCCGCGGCGAGGGCGTCGCGCAACGCCTGCTCGTCCGTCGTCTGGGCCAGCAGGCCCCGCCACCGCAGCTCGTCCAGGATGTCCACCGGTCGTTCCTCCCTCGGTCCGTCGACCGCCTAGTCTGCCGCCCCCGGCGGGTCCTCTCGCACGGTGTCCGGCCCCGCCGGTCCAGCGGCCCAGGACGGAGCCGTCACGACCGGCACCAGCGCGACCGGGACCGTCACGTCGGGGCACGGGGCGGTCGACGTCGGGGCGTGGCGGGTCGGTAGTCCGACACCGTCGCCTCCCCCGGCAGCCAGAGGCGCCACGGGTAGGCGTGCCCGTCGCCCCCGGCTCCGCTCACCCCGACCCGGGGGCCGGTCTCCCACCGCTCGGCGGGGACGCCCGGGCGGACGACGACGGCGCCGTCGGGCACGGTCAGCGCGGCGCCCAGGTGGGCCATGTCCAGCCCCAGGGCGACCGCGAGCCGCGCCGGCCCGCGCGCGAGGTCCACGTCCCGGCGGACGACCCCCGCGGCGGCGCGCCGTCGGCGGGCGACCTCGCGGCCGGCCACGACCTCGCCGGCCCGCAGGAGGACCGCAGAGGCGTGCCCCTCCGTCCCGGTCACGACGTTGACGCAGTGGTGCAGGCCGAGGTGCCGGTAGACGTAGAGGTGTCCCGCAGGTCCGAACATCACCGCGTTGCGGGCCGTGGGGCCGCGGTAGGCGTGGGACCCGGGGTCCACCTCCCCGGCGTAGGCCTCGACCTCGGTGAGGCGGACCGTCACGGTCCCGTCCTCACCCCGGACGCAGACCTCCGCCCCGAGCAGGTCCCGCGCGACCTGCAGGACCGGACGGGCGAACCAGGCCTGATCGGCCGGAGGTCGCGCGGGCGCGCTCGGGGGGTCGGGGGGACCGGGCTGCGCCCCGTGGCGCGCGCTCGGCACCTCGCGCGGACCGGGTCCGGGTGCGCCGCACGGGCTCGCAGCACCGCCCGGACGATGGGCCGCCGCGCGCTCGTCGCCGGGCACGGGCGGGGTCACGGCTCCAGCGGCCGCGTGCCGTCGACGAGGGCGTCGGCGCGCCGCCGCGTGTCCTCGCGCCGGAAGTGCGCCGCCTCCAGGTCCATCCAGCGCACCCACTGCGTACGCATCGCCTCGCCGTCCCGTTCCAGCCCGCGGCGCAGCCGCGACGCCGCCGGTGCCTCGACCCACACCCTCAGGACCGTACGTCCGTCGGCGGCGCGCGGCGCGCTGCCGCAGCCCTCGACCACGAGCACCTCCGGCACCGGTACGTCCACCCAGTCGTCGAAGCGGCCGGCGACCCAGTCGTACCGCTGGTACCGACCCGGGCGCCCGTCCGCGAGTGGGTCGAGCACCTGCGCGGTCAGCCGCTCCCAGACACCGTCGAGCCCTGCCCAGCCCTCGTACAGGTCGTCCAGGTGCACGACGACGACGCCCGCGGCGCCCGGCTCCGGCCGGTGCTCCGACCGGTCGCCGGGCGACGACCCACCGGCGGCCGGCGGGGCGGCGTCGCGCAGCGCCGCGGCGAGGCGTCCGGCGAGGGTCGTCTTGCCCGAGCCGGCGGGGCCGTCGATGCAGACGAGCCGCACCGGACCCAGCCGGGGCCGCGCCGCACGCGCGAGCGCGGCGAGCTCGGCCACGGACGTCACGCCGTCGTCCACCCGCGCAGCTCCGCGGCTCGCTCGCGGGCGCGCCCGAGCTGCTCCGCGACCCGCACCGGCGCGGTGCCGCCGGTCGCGGACCGCGAGGCGAGGGAGCCCTCGACGCTCAGCACCTCCCGCACGGCCGGGGTCAGGTGCTCGCTGACGGCCGCGAGGTCGTCGTCGGTGAGGTCCCACAGCTCCACACCGCGCTCCTCGCACCGGCGGACGCAGGCGCCCGCGACCTCGTGCGCCACGCGGAACGGGACGCCCTCGCGGACGAGCCACTCGGCGACGTCGGTCGCGAGGGAGAAGCCCTGCGGTGCGAGCGACGCCATGCGCGCCGTGTCGAACTCGAGCGTGGCGACCATGCCGGCCACCGCCGGGAGGAGGACGGTGAGGGTGTCCACCTGGTCGAAGACCGGCTCCTTGTCCTCCTGCAGGTCGCGGTTGTACGCCAGCGGCAGGCCCTTGAGCGTCGTCAGCAGACCGGTGAGGTCGCCCACCAGGCGGCCGGCCTTGCCCCGGGCCAGCTCCGCGACGTCCGGGTTCTTCTTCTGCGGCATGATGCTCGACCCCGTCGAGTAGGCGTCCGCGAGCCGCACGAAGCCGAACTCCTTGGTGGCCCAGAGGATGACCTCCTCGGACAGTCGCGACAGGTCGACCGCGGTCATCGCGGCGACGAACGCGAACTCCGCGACGACGTCGCGGCTCGCGGTCCCGTCGATGGAGTTCTCCACCGGGCCGTCGAACCCGAGGTCCGCGGCGACCGCCGCGGGGTCCAGGCCGAGGGAGGACCCCGCCAGCGCACCGGACCCGTAGGGGGACACCGCGGCGCGGCGGTCCCAGTCCACCCAGCGCTCGACGTCCCGCAGGAGCGGCCAGGCGTGCGCCATGAGGTGGTGGCCCAGCAGGACCGGCTGCGCGTGCTGCAGGTGCGTCCGCCCCGGCATCGGCGCGTGGGGTTGGGCGGCCGCCTGGTCGAGCAGCGCGTCGACGACGTCGAGCACCAGGCCACCGACGACGCGCGCACTCTCGCGCAGGTACATCCGCACGAGCGTGGCGATCTGGTCGTTGCGGGACCGGCCGGCGCGGAGCTTGCCGCCGAGTGCCGGCCCCGCCCGCTCGATGAGCCCGCGCTCGAGGGCCGTGTGCACGTCCTCGTCGCCGGGCTCGGGCGCGAAGGTCCCCGCGACGACGTCGGCGTCCAGGCGCGCCAGGGCGTCCAGCATGCCGGCGAGCTCGTCGTCGGTCAGCAGCCCGGCGCGGTGCAGCACGCGGGCGTGCGCCTGCGAGCCGCGGATGTCGTGCCGGGCCAGCCGCCAGTCGAAGTGCGTCGACCGGGACAGCTCGGCGAGCGCGTCCGCGGGGCCACCGGCGAACCGACCGCCCCAGAGGGCGCCCGGCGTGGCGGAGGCAGGAGCGTCCGGGCTACCGCCCGACGACGGTGGCGTACCGGGCGTCGTCGGCGGGGTCTGCTCAGGCATCGGCGGTCGCCCCCGGCGCCGGGAGGGCACCGGTGCCCAGGTCGACGCCGTTGCCGAAGCGCACGTCGCGGGCGGCCGAGAGCTTGGCGCTGAGGCCGTAGATCTCGATGAACCCCTTGGCGTGGGACTGGTCGAACTGGTCACCCGTGTCGTAGGTCGCCAGGTTGAAGTCGTAGAGGCTCGCCTCGCTGCGGCGGCCCGAGACGGTCGCACGGCCACCGTGCAGGACCATCCGGATCTCGCCGCTGACGTAGCGCTGGGTGTCCGCGATGAAGGTGTCCAGGGACCGCTTGAGCGGGGAGAACCACATGCCGTCGTAGGCCAGCTCGGTCCAGCGCTGCTCGACGCCGCGCTTGAACCGCGCCTGCTCACGCTCCAGGGTGACGTTCTCCAGCTCCTGGTGGGCCGCGATGAGCGCCATCGCGCCGGGCGCCTCGTAGACCTCGCGCGACTTGATGCCGACCAGGCGGTCCTCGACGATGTCGATCCGCCCGACGCCCTGGGCACCGGCGCGGCGGTTCATCTCCTGCACCGCCTGCAGCGGCGTGACCGGGACGCCGTCGAGCGCGACGGGGACGCCCTGGTCGAAGGTGATGACGACCTCGTCGGCGACCGGCGGGAAGGTCGGGTCGTCCGTGTAGGTGTAGACGTCCTTGGTCGGGCCGTTCCAGATGTCCTCGAGGAAACCCGTCTCCACCGCGCGGCCCCACACGTTCTGGTCGATCGAGAAGGGGTTGTGCTTCGTGGTCTCGATCGGCAGGGAGTTGCGCTCGGCGTACTCGATCGCCTTGTCGCGGGTCAGCGCGAGGTCGCGCACCGGGGCGATGCAGCGCAGGTCCGGCGCGAGCGAGGTGATACCGACCTCGAAGCGGACCTGGTCGTTGCCCTTGCCCGTCGAGCCGTGGGAGACGGTGGTGGCACCGAACTGCCGGGCCGCACGCACCAGGTGCTTGACGATGACCGGCCGGGACAGCGCCGAGACCAGCGGGTAGCGGTCCATGTACAGCGCGTTCGCCTGGAGGGCGGGCATGCAGTACTCGGCGGCGAACTCCTCGCGCGCGTCGGCGACGTAGGCCTCGACGGCGCCGCAGTCCAGCGCCCGGCGGCGGATGACCTCCAGGTCCTCGCCGCCCTGGCCGACGTCGACCGCGACGGCGATGACCTCGGCGCCGGTGGCCTCGGCGATCCAGCCGATCGCGACGGAGGTGTCCAGGCCGCCGGAGTAGGCGAGCACGACGCGTTCAGTCATGGGGGTGTCTTCCTCGGGTGTGGTGGG
>JACIXM010000370.1 GCA_014360395.1 Actinotalea sp. | reverse complement strand
GAACCGCTTGCCGGCCTCGCTCGGGATGCGGTGCCGGCGGGCCGTGCGGGCGACCGAGACCGGGTCGAAGTGGGCGGCCTCGATGAGGAGGTCGGACGTCGCCTCGGCCACCTCCGACTCCGCGCCGCCCATGACGCCGGCCAGGCCGAGCACGCGTCCCGCCCGACCGACGTCCGCCGGGCTGTCGGTGATGAGGAGGTCCTCCGGGTGCAGGTCCCGCAGCGTCCCGTCGAGGGTGCGCAGCTGCTCCCCCGCGCGGGCGCGCCGCACGACGACGGGGGCTGCGACCTGCGCGAGGTCGTAGGCATGCAGCGGCTGCCCCAGGTCGAGCATGACGTAGTTCGTCACGTCGACCGCGAGGGAGATCGGGCGCATCCCCGCCTGCGTCAGACGGCGCTGCATCCAGGCCGGCGACGGTCCGTGCGCCCGCACGCCGCGGACGACCCGCGCCACGAACCGGTCGCAGCCGAGGGTCCCCTGGATCGGGGCGGGGTCGTCGACCTCGACCGGGAAGCCGCCTGCCGCCGGCCGCACGTCGTCCTCGACGAGGACGGCGGGGTCGCGGAACGCCGCCCCGGTGGAGTGGCCGTACTCGCGGGCGACCCCGCGCATCGAGAAGCAGTAGCCCCGGTCCGGGGTGACGTTGATCTCCAGGACCTCCTCGCCGAGGCCCAGCAGCTCCTTGGCGTCGTCGCCCGGCGCGGCGTCCACGTCGTCCGGGGACAGCACGATGATCCCGTCGTGGTCCTCACCGAGGTCCAGCTCCTTCGCGGAGCAGATCATGCCGTCGGAGACGTGGCCGTAGGTCCTGCGGGAGGAGATGGGGAACGGCCCGGGCAGGACGGCCCCGGGCAACGCGACGACGACGAGGTCCCCCGCCTCGAAGTTGTGCGCCCCGCACACGATGCCGCGCGGGCGCAGCGTGCCGTCCTCGGCGACCTCGTTGTGCGGGCCGACGTCCACGCGGCACCAGTTGATCGTCTTGCCGTTCTTCTGCGGCTCGGGCGTGCGCTCGACCACGCGGCCGACGACGAGCGGACCGGTGACGGCCGCCCCGTGGACGGCCTCCTCCTCCAGACCGACGCGGACGAGGTCGGCGGCGAGCTGCTCGGCCGTCGTGCCGGTCGGGAGCTCGACGTGCTCGGCGAGCCAGGTCAGCGGGATGCGCGGCATCAGACCGTCCCCTCGAGCTGGAGGGAGAACCGCACGTCGCCCTCGACCATGTCGTGCATGTCCGCGATGCCGTGGCGCAGCATGAGCGTCCGCTCGATGCCCATGCCGAAGGCGAAGCCGGAGTAGACCTCCGGGTCGACGCCGCAGGCGCGCAGGACGTTCGGGTTGACCATCCCGCAGCCGCCCCACTCGATCCAGCCGGGCCCACCCTTCTTCTGCGGGAACCACAGGTCCATCTCGGCACTCGGCTCCGTGAACGGGAAGAACGACGGCCGAAGCCGCGTGCGGGCCTCGGGCCCGAAGACCGCGCGGGCGAAGTGGTCCAGCGTGCCCTTGAGGTGGGCCATCGTCAGGCCCTTGTCGACGGCCAGGCCCTCGACCTGGTGGAAGACCGGGGTGTGGGTGGCGTCGAGCTCGTCCGTCCGGAAGGTCTTGCCCGGGCAGGCGATGTAGACCGGCAGGTCGCGCTCGAGCAGCGTGCGCGCCTGCACCGGGGAGGTGTGCGTGCGCAGGACGAGCCCGGAGTCCGCCTCGCCCGCGGGCGGCTCGACGAAGAACGTGTCCTGCATCTGTCGCGCCGGGTGGTCGACGCCGAAGTTCAGCGCGTCGAAGTTGAACCACTCCGCCTCGACCTCCGGGCCCTCGGCGATCTCCCAGCCCATGGCGACGAAGACGTCGGCGATGTGCTCCTGCAGGACCTGCAACGGGTGGCGTGCGCCGACGGGGCGGCGGCCGACGGGCAGCGTGACGTCGACGGCCTCCTCGACGAGGACACGCTCGTCGCGCTCCGCCTCGAGCTCCCCCTGGCGACGCGCGAGGGCCTCGGCGACCCGGCCGCGGGCGGCGCCGAGGCGGCGACCGGCCTCGGCCTTGTCCTGGGGGGCCAGGCCGCCGATCGCACGGTTGGCCAGCGCGAGCGGGCTGCGGTCCCCGACGTGGGCCAGGCGGGCCGCCTTGAGGCCGTCGAGGTCCCGGGCACCGTCGAAGGCTGCGAGGGCGCGGCCCACGGCGGCCTCGACGCCGGCGGCGTCGAGGGGCGACAGGGCGGGGGGTGCACCCGACGGCACGCCGTCAGGCGGGGTGGTGGCGGACATCCGAGGCCTCTCAGGGGCGGTGACGGGCGGCTACAGCCGGCTGGCGAGTCTAGTGGCGCCCGCCCGAGGGGCCCGGTGGTCCGCGCTGGATGAGACCGCCCCGCCCCCACGGGCGTGGCGCGGCCGGCGGGCCGTCAGCGGGGCAGGCCCTGGGCGGGCCCGGTAAATCGGCGGCCGTCGACCCGCGCCGCCGGCCGGCCCGAGACGGCGTCGTGCGCCGCGTGAGGTGCGGGTCGCCGGGTCATGACGGCCATGATGGCACAGCGCCGCGCCGGTCCGGCCGTGCCAGGGGCAGCCGGGCGAGGTCGGTGTGCAGCGCGGAGCCGCCCCGTCCTCGGCCCAGCTCGGACCGCACGAGGAGGACCTCCTCGACGTGCCACGCCGGCCCCTCGTACACGCCGAGGGCGCGCACGGCTCCCGCCAGGGGGTCGGTCCCGCCGCGTCCCGGGCGGCCTGGTCCGTCCGTCCCGGCGGTACCGCGACCCGCTCGACGACGGCGTGTCCTGTCCGCGCGCACCTCCTGGGCCACACGACCGACGGTCAGGTGCGGGCGCGCGCGCTCCCGGTCCTCGGCCCGGCCGAGCACGGCCGCGCCGACCTCCTGCGCCCCCACGCACAGGCGCACGGCGGCGTCCGCGTCCAGGCCGAGCCCCACCCAGAGCGTCCGGTGCGCGAACACCCCCGCCCCGCGCAGCCGCAGGTCGAACGGCGGCTGCGCCGCGGCCACGGCGCCCAGGCCGTCCTCGAGCTCGTGCAGGGCACCGTCCGGGGACTCGCCGTAGAACGCCAGCGTGATGTGCCAGTTCTCCACCGGCGACCAGCGCACCGGCGACGGAGCACCGTCGATGGACCCGGCCGTCCCCAGGCGCACCGCCTCCAGCGCGCCGGCGAGGTGGTGCAGCACGGCGTCGGGAGGACGGATCGAGGCGAACACGCGCACCGCCCCAGCATGCCGCGGGACCGGGCGTCCCGCGGTCTACGCCCTCCGCTGGGCCCGGGCGGAGGCGTAGAGGCAGACGGTCGCCGCCGTGGCGAGGTTGAGGGACTCCGCGCGGCCGTGGAGCGGCACGCGCACGACGGCGTCGGCGAGGTCCCGGTCCTGCGGCCGCAGGCCCCACGCCTCGTTGCCGAACAGCCAGGCCGTGGGTGCGGTGAGGTCGGGGGTCTCGTCCGCGCGGCGAGCGTCCTCGGCGTGCCCCGTGCCGGACCCGGACGAGGTCGTCGCCGCGGCGAGGTCCTGGAGGTCGTCGAGGTCCCACTCCCCGGCGCCGTCGGCCGCGAGGACCTGCAGCCCGGCCGCGTGGAGGGCGTCGACGACCACCCGCAGGGGCGCGCCCGTCGCGACCGGCAGGTGGAAGAGGGAGCCGGCCGTGGAGCGCACGACCTTGGGGTTGTGCACCTCCACGCTCGCCTCGGTGAGGACGACACCGCCGGCACCGGCGGCGTCGGCGGCACGGATGACCGTGCCGGCGTTGCCGGGGTCGCGGACGTGGTGCAGCACCGTGACCAGTCGCGGTGCGGCCGCCAGGAGGTCGGCCAGGTCGCTCGTCCGCGTCCGTGCGACGGCCAGGACCTCCTGGGCGTCGGGGCTCATCGCGCGCAGCACCTCGGGCGTGGCCGTGCGCGCAGGCACCCCGGCCGACCGGGCGGCGGCGAGCACGTCGGCGTGCCGCTGGGCCGCAGCCTGGGACAGGTAGAGGTCGACGACGTCGCCCGGTGCCTCCCGGACGAGCTCACGCACGCCCTGCGGGCCCTCGACGAGGTACCGGCCGTGCCGCTGACGCGCCGAACGCCCGGCCAGCGCCCGGACCGACCGCACCCGCTCGGAGCGGGGGTTGGTCAGCTCGGGCACCGGCCGGGCGTCCGGTCGTGCGTCGTCGGGCAGCTCAGGCCGCCGACGGGGCGTTGACGTCCGCCGGCAGCGCGTCCTTGGCGACCTGGACGAGCGCCGCGAATGCCGCCGTGTCGTGGACGGCCAGCTCGGCGAGGACGCGACGGTCCACCTCGACACCCGCGGCCTTGAGGCCCTGGATGAAGCGGTTGTACGTCATGCCCTCGGCGCGGACGGCAGCGTTGATGCGCTGGATCCAGAGCTTGCGGAAGTCCGCCTTGCGCGCCTTGCGGTCACGGTAGGCGTAGACGAGGGAGTGGGTGACCTGCTCCTTCGCCTTGCGGTACAGGCGGGACCGCTGGCCGCGGTAGCCGGAGGCCTTCTCGAGGGTCGACCGGCGCTTCTTCTGGGCGTTGACCGCCCGCTTCACGCGTGCCACGTGATGCTCCTTGCGTGTCGGGGCTCACAGGTGAGCGGGGTGCTGGGCACCCACGGGCTCACTTGCCGAGCAGCTTCTTGATCTTCGGGGCGTCGGCCGGGGAGACGACCTGGTCCGACGCGAGGCGGCGGGTCACGCGGCTCGACTTGTGCTCGAACAGGTGGCGGGCGCCGGCCTGCTCCCGCATGACCTTGCCGGTCCCGGTGAGCCGGAAACGCTTCTTCGCACCACTGTGCGTCTTGTTCTTCGGCACTGGTGTGCTCTCTTCCTGGTACGCCCGGGGGGCTGGTTCACGTGCGGGCCGGTGGGCCCGCACCTGGACGGGTGGTTCGGGTGGCCTCAGGCCTGGCCGGCGTCGGGGGTCGCCGTGGCGCCGTCGGCCTCCGCCGCCCGCGCCGCCTCCTTGGCCGCCTCGGCCTCGGCCTGGGCGCGGCGCTTCTCGCTCTTCGCCTCGGCCTTCTTCTTCACCGGAGCGAGCACCATGATCATGTTGCGCCCGTCCTGCTTCGGCATGCTCTCGATCGTGGCCAGCTCCGCGACGTCGTCGGCCAGCCGCTGCAGCAGCCGGACGCCCATCTCGGGCCGGGACTGCTCACGACCGCGGAACATGATCATGACCTTGACCTTGTCGCCCGCCTTGAGGAACCGCTCGACGTGACCCTTCTTGGTGCCGTAGTCGTGCGGGTCGATCTTCAGGCGGAAGCGGATCTCCTTCAGGACGGTGTTGGCCTGGTTCCGCCGGGCCTCACGCGCCTTCATGTCGGCCTCGTACTTGAACTTGCCGTAGTCCATGAGCTTGCAGACCGGCGGCCTGGCGTCCGGGGCGACCTCGACCAGGTCGAGATCGGCCTCCTGCGCCAGCCGCAGGGCATCCTCCACCCGGACGATGCCGACCTGCTCGCCGTTCGGACCGACCAGGCGGACCTCGGACACGCGGATCCGATCGTTGATGCGCGGCTCGCTGATGTGCTGCTCCTCGAACTCGACGGGACGACCGCCGTCCACGAGAAAGGCCCCCGCGTCCGAGCACGTCGC
>JACIXM010000037.1 GCA_014360395.1 Actinotalea sp. | reverse complement strand
CTCGGCCGTCGGCGGGTCGGTCATGCTGCTGCTGCTCCTGGCCTACTGGGGCGTGTTCCCGCCGTTCTGGTGACCCTGCGCGGCGGCGCCCTGCTCCGGGCGCCGTCCTCGGTAGGGTGCGACCGGTGCGTCCGTCCAGGACGAGCCTCCCCGCCGGTCGCCGGGCGGGCGACGGTCCACCGAAGCCAGCGCCGACGGCGACGCTGCGGGAGCCGATCATGACCGCGCCCGAGGAGTTCACGCGGCAGCAGGCCGCCGACCCCGCCACGCCGCCGCAGGTGCTGGCCGACATCGCGGCCCTGCGCGCCGACCTGCGCCCCGTCGTCGCGCTGAACCCCGCGGCCTACCCGGGGCTGCTCGACTGGCTCGGCTCGCTGGGCGAGCCCGGGGTCGACACCGCGCTGCGCCGGCGTGCGGAGGCGGCGTACGGCGCCTCGGCAGGTGCCGCGCCCTCGCCGGCGCCCTGGGACGCCCCGGCGCCCGGCGGCTGGGGCGTCCCCGCACCCGGCACGCACCCGTACGGACCGACCCCGGCCGGGCACCGACCGGGTCCGGGCCCGTACGGACCGACCCCGACCGGACCGCCGGAGCCCCGCCGGCGGACCGGCCTGTGGGTCGCCCTGGCCGTCGTGGGCGTCGTCGTCGTCCTCGGGATCGCCGCCATCGCCTTCCTCGCGCAGGTGCTGCGCGGTCTGGGGAGCGAGACCGAGGCGACCTACGGTGACGACCCCGCTCTCGACGCCCTGTGGGACGCCTGCGCGGCGGAGGACTGGGCGGCGTGCGACGCCCTGTACGAGGACTCGCCGCCCGGCAGCGAGTACGAGCGGTTCGCGGACACGTGCGGCGACCGCACGCAGGGCGGTGTGTGGTGCGTGGAGGAGTTCGGTGCGCCGACCGGAGCGGGCCGTCCGGGCCCGGACGGGGGCGCGACCTCCTGAGTGGCGTCCGCTCCCACCGGCGGCGGGCCCGGGGGTACGCAGGCACGTCGGGCCACTCGGCGGGTACAGTGACCCGGTGCACATCCCCCGACGGGAGCTCCTCCTTCGTCGCCGCGGTGAGGTCTGACACGACCGGTCCCTCGCCGCGGTGGTCGTCGTGCCGGTCGCCCCAGAGCCCGACAGCCCCAGCGGAGGACCACCGATGAGCAACGCCGACAGCACCCGCGCCCGGACCACGACGGTCCCCGGCGCCTCTGATCCCACCGGCGGGCAGCGCGACCTCGTCGCGCGCAGCACCGTCCCCTACGAGGAGCGGACGGCGCAGCAGCCCTCGCCCCTGCCGGTGCACCGCTACCGGCCGTACCACGAGCAGATCCGGGTCGACCTGCCGGACCGGACGTGGCCGGGCCGCCGCGTCGAGACCGCCCCGCGGTGGTGCGCCGTCGACCTGCGCGACGGCAACCAGGCCCTCATCGAGCCGATGGACGCCCAGCGCAAGCTGCAGATGTTCGAGCTCCTCGTCGAGATGGGCTACAAGGAGATCGAGGTCGGCTTCCCCTCCGCGTCGCAGACCGACTTCGACTTCGTCCGGATGCTCATCGAGGAGGACCGGATCCCGGACGACGTCGTCATCCAGGTCCTCACCCAGTCCCGCGAGCACCTCATCGAGCGGACCTACGAGGCGATCGCGGGGGCCAAGCAGGCGATCGTCCACCTGTACAACTCGACCTCGGTGCTGCAGCGCGAGGTGGTGTTCCGCTCCGACGAGGACGGCATCCTCGACATCGCCACGAGCGGTGCCCGGCTGTGCAAGAAGTACGAGGAGATGGTCCCGGGCACGGACGTCTTCTACGAGTACTCGCCGGAGTCCTTCACCGGGACCGAGCTGGAGTTCGCCGTGCGCGTGTGCAACGCCGTGCTCGACGTGCTGGAGCCGACGCCGGAGAAGAAGGTCATCATCAACCTGCCGGCGACCGTCGAGATGGCGACGCCGAACGTCTACGCCGACGCCATCGAGTGGATGAGCCGGCACCTGCGGTACCGCGAGAACGTCGTGCTCTCCCTGCACCCGCACAACGACCGCGGGACGGCTGTCGCGGCCGCCGAGCTGGGGTACATGGCCGGGGCCGACCGGATCGAGGGCTGCCTGTTCGGCAACGGCGAGCGCACGGGCAACGTGTGCCTGGTGACGCTCGGGATGAACCTGGCGAGCCAGGGCATCGACCCGCAGATCGACTTCTCCGACATCGACCGGGTCCGGCGGACCGTCGAGCACTGCAACCAGCTGCCGGTGCCCGAGCGCCACCCCTACGCCGGTGACCTGGTGTTCACGGCGTTCTCCGGGTCGCACCAGGACGCCATCAAGAAGGGCTTCGAGGCCATGGCGTCGCGGGCCGCGGCCCAGGGCGTGGCCGTGGACGACCTGGAGTGGGCCGTGCCGTACCTGCCGGTCGACCCCAAGGACCTCGGCCGGACCTACGAGGCCGTCATCCGGGTCAACTCCCAGTCCGGCAAGGGCGGGGTCGCCTACCTGCTCAAGAGCGAGCGCAACCTCGACCTGCCGCGTCGGCTGCAGATCGAGTTCTCCCGGGTGGTGCAGGAGTACACGGACCAGCACGGCTCCGAGGTCACCGCGGACGACCTGTGGCGGATCTTCACCGACGAGTACCTGCCGGTGGAGCCCGGCAGCGACCTGGCCCCCTGGGGGCGGTTCGCCCTGCGCGGCAGCCGCACGTCCAGCGGCGAGGGCGCTGCGGACACCCTGTCGGTGGACCTTGTGGACCGTGGGGCCGAGATCACGGTGGCGGGTTCCGGCAACGGGCCCGTGGACGCGTTCGTGCGGGCGCTCGGCACGCTCGGGGAGAGCGTCGAGGTGCTCGACTACGCCGAGCACGCCCTGGCGACCGGCGGCGACGCCCGGGCTGCCGCCTACGTCGAGTGCCTCGTCGGCGACACCGTCCTGTGGGGCGTCGGGATCGACCCCTCGATCACGACGGCGTCCTTCAAGGCGATCATCTCGGCCGTCAACCGCGCGCACCGCGCGCCGCGGGCGGACCGGTAGGCCGGGTGCGCCGCCCGGGACGGGTGGGAGCCGGTGGCGCCGCGGCGCCCCGTCGCGGGTGCGCCTGCGCGACCGTGTCGGTGCGGCGGGGGACAATCGTCCGGTGACCCTGTACCGCGACGAGGCGATCGTCCTGCGAGCCCAGAAGCTGGGGGAGGCGGACCGCATCGTGACACTCCTCACGCGGCACCACGGCAAGGTGCGGGCGGTCGCCAAGGGTGTCCGGCGGACGTCCTCGCGCTTCGGCTCGCGGCTCGAGCCGTTCATGGTCGTGGACGCGCAGCTGCACCAGGGTCGCAACCTCGACATCGTCACCCAGGTCGAGACCCTCGGGCCGTACGGGCGGGCGGTCTGCGGGGACTACGCCCTCTACACCGCCGGGACCGCGATGCTCGAGACCGCCGAGCGGCTGGTCGCCGACGAGCGGGAGCCCTCGGTCCAGCAGTACCTCCTCCTCGTCGGGGCGGTCCGGGCCCTGGCCGAGCGGGCGCACGCGGCCGGGCTCGTGCTGGACGCCTACCTGCTGCGGGCCCTGGCGGTCGCCGGGTGGGCGCCGTCGTTCACCGACTGCGCCCGGTGCGGGGCCGCCGGGCCGCACGGCGCGTTCGCCGTGGCGTCCGGCGGGGCCGTCTGCGGCGCGTGCCGGCCGCCCGGTGCGGCGTCGCCGGCGCCGGCGACCTTCGCCCTGCTCGCTGCCCTGCTGACGGGGGACTGGGCGGTCGCCGACGCGAGTGCTGAGCGCCACCGCACGGAGGCGAGCGGCCTGGTCGCCGTCTTCCTGCAGTTCCACCTCGAGCGTCAGCTGCGCTCGCTGCGCATGGTGGAGCGCGTGTGAGCCCGCGGGCACCGGGCGGGCGCCGTCGGGGCACCCCGCGCGGGGACGTCGTCGCCCCGCCGCCGCACCCCTCGGGCGCCCGGCCGCCGGCCGTCCCGGCCGAGCTGGTGCCCCGGCACGTCGCGATCGTCATGGACGGCAACGGGCGGTGGGCCAACGAGCGGGGCCTGCCGCGCACGGCCGGTCACGAGGCCGGGGAGGCGGCGCTGCTCGACGTCGTCGCGGGCGCGATCGAGATCGGCGTCACGCACGTGTCCGCGTACGCGTTCTCGACGGAGAACTGGAAGCGGTCGCCGGAGGAGGTCCGCTTCCTCATGGGGTTCAACCGCGACGTCCTGCGGCGTCGTCGCGACACCATGCACGCCTGGGGCGTCCGCGTGCGCTGGGCGGGCCGGCGGCCCCGGCTGTGGCGGTCCGTCATCGACGAGCTCGAGACGGCCGAGGCGCTGACCCGTGAGAACGACGTGTGCACCCTGACGATGTGCGTCAACTACGGCGGCCGGGCGGAGGTCGCCGACGCGGCGCGCGCGATCGCGCGGGAGGTGGCCGCCGGGAGGCTCAACCCGGACCGCGTCGACGAGCGGACCGTCGCGCGCTTCCTGGACGAGCCGGACCTTCCGGACGTCGACCTCTTCCTGCGGACCTCCGGCGAGCAGCGCACCTCGAACTTCATGATCTGGCAGGCGGCGTACGCGGAGCTGGTGTTCCTGCCGGACTACTGGCCGGACGTGGACCGCCGCCACCTGTGGCGCGCGGTCGAGGACTACGCCCGGCGGGACCGGCGCTACGGCGGTGCCGTGGACCGCACGACGGCCGACGACGGCCGCTAACGTCGGGGCATGACAACCCTCACGATCGGCATGGTCACGATCGACTGCGTGGACCCCCGCGCGCTCGCCGCGTGGTGGGCCGACCGGCTGCAGGGGCGGGTGGCCGTCGACCACGACGGCGAGTTCGTCGTCGTGATGCCGCCGCAGGGACCCCACCTGGGCTTCCAGCGGGTCGAGCACCCCACGCCCGGGAAGAACCGGTTGCACCTGGACCTGGAGGCCCTCGACCGGGACGACGAGGTCGAGCGCCTCCAGCTCGCAGGGGCTCAGCTGGTCGCGCGCCACGAGATGCCCGACGTCGCCTGGGTGGTGCTGGCGGACCCCGAGGGCAACCACTTCTGCGTCTCGGCGCGCGGCTGAGCGCACGCCCGCCGCCCGAGGCCGGGGGCGGTCAGGGGGCCGAGGGCGCGGCGTCGTCGTGCGCCTGCTCGGCGAGCGCGTCCACCGCCTCCTCGGCCTCGCGTCGTCGCCGTCGGCGCAGGACGAGGACCGTCACCGCGGCGACGGCGACCAGCAGCACCCCGACGAGCGCCCACGGCGACCGCGCGGCGAGCGCGACGGCGCCGTAGACCGCGACCGTCCCACCACCGGTCCACACGAGCGCCCACACCAGCCAGCCCGGGACCGACCACAACGTGTAGCGCAGCCAGTGCAGGCGCAGCAGGCCCGAGGCGCCGTGCACGGCCGACTGGAGGCCGACGGTCAGGAAGGACAGCGGGACCACGGGCATGCCCCACCGCTCGATGAGCCGCACCGCGCGGCGCGTCCGCGGGCCGTCGAGACGTTCGGACCAGCGGGTCCGCAGCGCACCGGCGGCGACGCCGCGGCCGAGCCAGTACAGCGCCTGGGACCGCAGGGCGGCGCCCAGGACGAAGAAGAGGTACAGCCAGACGAACGGCCAGCTCTCGAGCCAGCGGGGCACGTCAGCCGCCCGTCGCGACGTCGTCCTGTCCGGACGCGGCGGCGCACGCGGCGCACGTGCCGAACAGCTCGACGGTGTGGGTGATGTCCGTGAACCCGTGGCTGGCAGCGATGCGGTCGGCCCAGGACTCGACCGCGGGGCCGTCGATCTCCACGGTCGCGCCGCAGGTCCGGCAGACGAGGTGGTGGTGGTGCTCGCGACGCTCGCACCGGCGGTACACGGACTCGCCGTCGGCGGTCCGCAGCACGTCGACCACGCCGGCCTCGGCGAGGGCCTGCAGCGTGCGGTACACGGTCGCCAGGCCGATGCCGTGGCCCTGGTCCCGCAGCAGCTCGTGCAGCTGCTGCGCGCTGCGGAAGTCCTCGACGGTCGACAGGGCGTCGGCGACGGCGGTGCGCTGCCGGGTCATGCGCTGCATCAGGTGGTCCTCGGTGCGGTGAGCTGGACGTCGTCCTCGAGCTGCGGGTGGGGGTCGCCCGGCGGCCGCGGCCGCAGACGCCGCACGAGCGGCCGCAGGACAGCGGTCAGGGCGTACAGGCCGATCGCCAGGACGACGATCATGGCCCCGGGCGCGGCGTCCTCCCAGTAGGTGATGCTGAGCCCGGAGACCGTGACGACCACGCCGATGGTCATCGCGATCGCCATCGTGCGGTGGAACGAGGACGCCATGAGCTGAGCGACGGCGACCGGGACGATCATGAGTGCGCTGACCAGCAGCAGCCCGACTACGCGCATGGCGACGGTGACCGTCAGGGCGGCCACGACCGCGATGAGCAGGTTGAGCGCACGCACGGGGATGCCACCGGCGCGGGCGAACTCCTCGTCCTGGGAGACGGCGAACAGCGCGGTCCGCAGCCCCACCCCGACGGCGAGGACGACGGCCGACAGGACCACCGTCAGCCACACGTCGCTGGTGGAGACCGTCGAGATCGAGCCGAAGAGGTAGCCGACGAGGTTGGCGCTGGTGCCGCCCGCCTGCCCGATGATGAGGACACCGCCGGCGATGCCGCCGTAGAACAGGAGGGCGAGCGCCACGTCACCGCTGGTCCGCCCCCGGGCGCGGACCACCTCGATCGCGACGGCGCCGACGACGGCGGCCAGCACCGCTCCCGGGAGGGCCAGCGCGTCCTGGCGGGCCACCTCCAGCCAGGTGCCGGCCAACCAGCCCAGCGCGACGCCGGTCAGTGCGACGTGGCCGATCCCGTCGCCCAGCAGCGCGAGCCGTCGCTGGACGAGGTACGTCCCGATGACCGGGGCGCTGAGGCCGACGAGGGCGGCGACGATCAGCGCGCGCTGCATGAACGGGTCCGAGAGCATCCCGAGGACCTCGTCGACGGCGGTCATGCGGTCCACCCCACGGTGCCGGACAGGCCCAGCGGGTCCGCCGGAGCGCTCCCGACGTCCTCGTGCGGGTGCACGTGGTCGTGGCTGGGGCCCGCGTGGCCGGGGGCCGGGGCGGGTGGGGCGCCGTCGTGCACGACGCGCCCGTGGCGCAGGACGACGGCGCGCCGCACGAGTGGGGCGAGCGCGCCGAGCTCGTGCAGCACGACGACCACCGTGGTCCCGGTCGCGGCGAGGTCGCGCAGGGCGTCGGCGAAGGCCTGCTGGCTGGGCAGGTCCACGCCCGCGACGGGCTCGTCGAGGAGCAGGAGGTCGGGCCGGCGCACGAGAGCGCGGGCGATGAGGACCCGCTGCTGCTGGCCGCCGGACAGCTCCTGGCACGCGCGGTGGCCGAGGTGGTCCAGGCCGACGAGCTCCAGCGCCTCGCTCGCGCGCCGGCGGGCGTGCCGCGGCGGCACGAGGCGGCGTCCGTGCAGCAGCCCGGAGATCACGACCTCGTGGGCGGTCGCCGGGACGCCGGAGCCGACGGCGACCCGCTGGGGCACGTACCCGATGCGCTTCCACGGGGTCCGGCGACCCAGCGGCTCGCCGAAGAGGCGCACGGTGCCCCGCTCGTGCGGGACGACGCCGACCAGGGCGCGGACCAGGGTCGACTTGCCCGAGCCGTTCGCGCCGAGCAGGCCGACGACCTCACCGTCGGTGACGGTGAGGTCGACGTCGTGCAGGATGGTCGCGCCCCCGAGGGAGACGCGCAGGCCCGTGGCCGTCAGGACGTCGGTCACTCACACCCCAGCCCGGTGCGCAGGGCCTCGAGGTTGGACTCCATGACGCCACGGTAGTCGGTGGCCGGGTCGGCCTGGGACTCGACCGGGTCCAGGACGAGGACCTCCAGCCCCAGGTCGCGGGCGAGCGCGTCGGCGACCGCCGGGCTGGCGGCCGAGTCCGTGTACACCGCCGTGACGCCGTGCAGCCGCGCCTCCTCGGCGATGGCCCGCAGCCGCGCCGGCGAGGGCTCGGTCTCCGGGTCGATGCCGGCGATGCCGATCTCGGTGAACCCGTAGCGCTCGGCCAGGTAGCCGAAGGCGGTGTGACCGGTGATGACGACGTCGCGCTCGCAGCTCGCCAGGCCGGTGCTCAGCTCCTCGTCGAGGGCCGCCAGGTCCTCGGTGAAGGCGGCCGCGTTGGCCGCGAACGTGTCCGCGTGCTCCGGGGCGACGTCGGACAGCAGGGCCGCGATCTCCTCGCCGACCGTCGCCAGCCGCGTCGGGTCGAGCCAGAAGTGGGGGTCGAGGCCGCCGTGGTCGTGGCCGTCGTCGGTGGTGTGGCGCTCCTCGGCCTCGTCGGCGTGCTCCTCGTCGACGTGGTCCTCCGGCGCGTGGTCCTGGTGCCCGTCCCCGTCGTGGTCGTGGTCGTCCTCGTCGGCGTGGTCGTCGTGGTCGTGCTCGTCCGGGACCGGGCGCAGGTCCGCCGCGTCGAAGACGTCGAGCAGGTTCTCGGGCTCGCGCGAGGCGATGGCGTCGTCGACGGCGGGCTGGAAGGTCGACAGGTACACGACCGCGTCGGCCCGGCTCATCTCGCGCAGGGCGGCCGGCGACAGCTCGACGTCGTGCGGCTCGGCCCCGGCCGGCGTCAGGGACCCGACCTCCACCAGGTCTCCGCCGACCTGCTGCACCGCGTACTGCAGCGCGTAGAAGGACGCCAGGACCTGCAGCGGCTCGACGGCCGGGGCCGCGTCCGGCTCCTCGGCGGCCGGCGGTGTGCCGTCGTCGGCCGGGCCGCAGGCCGCGAGGGTGAGAGCGCCGGCGGCGACGAGGGCGGGCAGGGCGGCGCGCGCCCGGCGCGTGCGGGGGGCGAGGACTCGGTGGAGCAGCATGAGACTCATTCTCAGTGGGGGTGAAAATGATTGTCAACTTCGCGATCCGGGCGGGTCGGCGACGCGACCCCCGGCCGGCGGTGGGGGTGGGTCCGGCCCGGTGCGGGCCCGGTGCGGGCGCGGTGTGGGGCTCGCCCGCGGGCGCTAGCCTGGGGCGTTCGTCGCCCGTCCCGTCCGCGCGAGCCACGCGCGGACCGCATCCACCAGGAGCTCACCGTGGCCGCCACGCCGTCCCGCCTCGATGCCGTCACCAACCTCGCGAAGCGTCGCGGGTTCGTGTTCCCCTCGGGCGAGATCTACGGCGGCACCCGCTCCGCCTGGGACTACGGGCCCCTCGGCGTGGAGCTCAAGGAGAACATCAAGCGCCAGTGGTGGAAGGCGATGGTGACCGGCCGTGAGGACATCGTCGGCCTGGACTCCTCCGTCATCCTCCCGCGCCAGGTGTGGGTCGCGTCCGGCCACGTCGGCGTCTTCACCGACCCGCTCACCGAGTGCCTCAGCTGCCACAAGCGCTTCCGCGAGGACCAGCTCATCGAGGAGTACGAGGAGAAGAAGGGCCGCACCGTCGAGAACGGCCTGGCCGACATCCCGTGCCCGAACTGCGGCACCCGCGGCCAGTGGACCGAGCCGCGCGACTTCAACATGATGCTGAAGACGTACCTCGGCCCGGTCGAGGACGAGTCCGGTCTGCACTACCTGCGGCCCGAGACGGCCCAGGGCATCTTCGTGAACTTCGCCCAGGTCATGTCCAGCGCCCGCAAGAAGCCGCCGTTCGGCATCGGGCAGATCGGCAAGTCCTTCCGCAACGAGATCACCCCGGGCAACTTCATCTTCCGCACGCGCGAGTTCGAGCAGATGGAGATGGAGTTCTTCGTCGAGCCGGGGACCGACGCCCAGTGGCACCAGTACTGGATCGACACCCGCACCGACTGGTACGTCGACCTCGGCATCTCCCGCGACAACCTCCGTCTGTACGAGCACCCCCAGGAGAAGCTGTCGCACTACTCCACCCGCACGGTCGACATCGAGTACCGCTTCGGCTTCAGCGGTTCGGAGTGGGGCGAGCTCGAGGGGATCGCGAACCGCACCGACTTCGACCTGCGGACGCACTCCGAGCACTCGGGCCAGGACCTGTCCTACTTCGACCAGGCCAAGAACGAGCGCTGGGTGCCGTACGTCATCGAGCCGGCGGCGGGCCTGACGCGGTCCCTCATGGCCTTCCTCATCGAGGCGTACGCCGAGGACGAGGCGCCCAACACCAAGGGCGGGGTGGACAAGCGGACCGTCCTGCGCCTGGACCCTCGCCTGGCCCCGGTCAAGGCAGCGGTCCTGCCGCTGTCCCGCCACGAGGACCTCTCCCCGGTCGCGCGCGACCTGGCCACCGAGCTGCGCCGGCTCTGGAACGTCGAGTTCGACGACGCCGGGGCGATCGGCCGCCGCTACCGCCGCCAGGACGAGATCGGCACGCCGTTCTGCATCACGGTGGACTTCGACAGCCTGCAGGACCAGGCCGTCACCATCCGCTCGCGCGACACGATGAGCCAGGAGCGGGTGAGTCTGGACCAGGTGACCGCCTACCTCGGCGCCCGCCTCGTCGGGGCGTGACGCACGCGCACGGGCAGGGGGACGCGCCGCGCGCCGGGACGCGCGTGCGGTGGGTCCTCGCCCTGTGCGTCCTGCCGATCGCGGTCCTCACCGTCGTCGGCCTCGTCGCCCTGTGGCCGTCGGCCGAGCAGCGCCCCGAGCGGATCCCCACGGCCGCGGAGGGCTCCTCCTACGTGCAGGCGGACGTGCTGCGCGTGCTGCCGGAGGCGCGCCTGCTCGAGGTGGACGTCGAGGGCAGCGGATTCGCGCTCGCGCAGGTGCCGCCGGAGGCGCTGGCCGCGGGCGTCGCCGAGGGTGACCGGGTCCTGCTCCTGACGATCCGGTCCGAGGAGGTGCCGCTGGTCTGGGTGGACTTCGTCCGCGACGCCCCGATCGGGCTGCTCGCGGTCGCCTACGCCGTCCTCGTCGTGGTCGTGGCCCGGTGGCGCGGCGTCGCGGCGATCGTCGGCCTGGTCGTCTCGCTCGGCCTCATCGCGGTGTTCACCCTGCCCGCCCTGCTCGCCGGTCAGCCGCCGTTGCTCGTCGCCCTGGTGACCGCCTCGGCAGCGCTCTTCGCCACCCTCTACCTCGCGCACGGCCTCAACGCCCGCACGACGACGGCGCTGCTGGGCACGGTCCTGGGCGTCTCCCTCACGGCGGTGCTGGCCTCGTGGTCGACGCGGGCCGCCGTGCTCACCGGTCTGACCAGTGAGGACGCGCTCCTGCTGCCCGGCCTGGCCCCGGACGTGGACATGCGCGGGGTCGTGCTCTGCGGGATCATCCTCGCCGGCCTGGGCGTGCTCAACGACGTCACGATCACGCAGGCCTCTGCCGTCTGGGAGCTCCGGGCGATCGCGCCGGGACTGGGCCGCTGGGACCTGTTCCGGCGGGGGATGCGCATCGGCCGGGACCACATCGCCTCGACCGTGTACACGATCGCTTTCGCGTACGTCGGCGCGGCGCTGCCGATCATGCTGCTGATCAGCCTGTACGACCAGCCGCTGACCCGGACGCTCACCGCCGGGGAGATCGCCGAGGAGGTGGTGCGTACGCTGGTCGGCTCGATCGGGCTCGTCGCGGCGATCCCCCTGACCACGGCCATCGCCGCGCTGGTGGTCACCGCGGGGGCGGTGACCACCGGAGCCCTCACACGTGGGCGTGCCCAGCACCCTCCCGGCGGACCTGCCGTACCGGCAGACGCGTGACGACGGCGGCGGCGATCGCCGTCGTGAGCGGGATGGCCAGCACGAGGCCGATGGACCCCACGAGCGTCCGGGCGATCTCCTGCGCGAACTCCCCGCCACCGATCGTCAGCGCCCAGGGCAGCTGGTAGACCTCCAGCAGGAGGAGGACCGGCAGGGCCGCGCCCGCGTAGGCGAACGTGATCGTGTAGACGGTCGAGGCGATGTGGTCCCGACCGATCCGCATCCCGCCGCGGAAGAGCGTCCGTGGCTGCGCGGACGGGTCGGCGGCCCGCAGCTCCCAGACCGCCGACGCCTGCGTGATCGTCACGTCGTTGAGCACGCCGAGGCCTGCCAGGACCACCCCGCACAGGAACAGGCCGCGCAGCTGGGTGCCGTCGAGCTGACCGGTCAGCTGCGCGAGCCGGTACTCGTCCTCGCTCGTCACGCCGTTGAGGCGGGCGGCGTTGGCGGCCAGGACGCCGAGCACGGCCGTGACGCCGAGCCCGGCGAAGGTGCCGAGGAGCGCCGTCGTCGTGCGCAGGGAGAAGCCGTGCGCGAGGTAGAGGACCACGAACATGATCGCCGCACTGCCGGCCAGGCCGACAGCCAGCGGGTCCCTGCCCTCCAGCAGCGCGGGGAGCATGAAGACGGCGACGACGCCGAAGGCGATCGCCAGGCCGGCGATCGCACGGAGCCCCCGCAGTCCCGCCACGGCCGTGACGACGACGGCGAACGCGGCGGCCAGGACGCCCAGCGGCGCGGTGCGCGCGACGTCGTGGAACACCCACACCTCCGGCTCGGTGTCGGTCGCGAGGTACCGCTCGAGGACGATGCGCGTCCCGGGCGGCAGGTCCGCCGTCGTGAGGGTGGGCAGGGCCCAGACGTCGACCTCGGTGCCGGCCGCCTCACCGTCGAGCACCGTGGCGACCACGCTGAGGCACCGCACGCTCTCCGGCACCGTGCCGTCGGGCAGGCGGTCCTCGCTGGTGCCGCGGCACACCTCTTCCTGCACGGAGACGACCTGGGCGCGCGGGTACTCCGCGTCGAGGGCGACGATGCCCGTGGTGGGCCGGTCGCCGGACGGCCACAGGGCCACGAGGCCCGCGATGGTGGCCAGCGCGGCGGGGACGAGGAGGGCGGTGAGGACGACGGCGGTCCGGCGGCGCGTCGAGCGGTCCGGGGCGCTGGGGGAGGGCATCCGCCGATGATGGCAGGGACGTGGGCGACAATCGTGCGGTGCCCACGACAACGGAAGCGCCCACCACCCCCGGCGGGGCCGTGCTGCCGCCGCTGCGGATCGGACCGCTGCGCATCGACACCCCCGTCGTCCTCGCCCCCATGGCGGGCGTGACCAACCGTGCGTTCCGGCGGCTGTGCCGCGAGCACGGCGCCGGCCTGTACGTCGCGGAGATGGTGACGTCGCGGGCGCTCGTGGAGCGGACCGAGGAGTCGATGCGGATCATCCGCCACGACGACGACGAGCGTCCCCGCTCGGTCCAGGTCTACGGCGTGGACCCGGCGACGGTCGGCGCGGCCGTGCGGATGCTCGTGGAGGAGGACCGGGCCGACCACGTCGACCTCAACTTCGGCTGCCCGGTGCCGAAGGTGACCCGGCGCGGCGGTGGGGCGGTGCTGCCGTGGAAGCGCGAGCTCTTCGCCGGGATCGTGCGCGCCGCGGTCCAGGCGGCGCACCCGCACGGGGTGCCGGTCACGGTGAAGATGCGCAAGGGCATCGACGAGGACCACCTGACCTACCTCGAGGCGGGTCGGGTGGCCCAGGACCTCGGGGTGGCCGCCGTGGCCCTGCACGCGCGCACCGCGGCGGACTACTACTCCGGCACCGCCGACTGGGAGGCGATCGCCCGGCTCAAGGAGGCGGTCACCGACGTCCCGGTCCTCGGCAACGGCGACATCTGGTCCGCCGAGGACGCCCTGGAGATGGTGCGGACGACCGGGTGCGACGGCGTCGTCATCGGGCGCGGCTGCCAGGGTCGGCCCTGGCTCTTCGCGGACCTCGCGGCGGCCTTCCACGGCTCCGACGTGCGCGTCCGGCCGGGGCTGGCGGAGGTCGCGGGCGTCGTCCGGCGCCACGCGGAGCTGATGGTCGAGGAGTTCGGGGACGAGGGCAAGGCGCTGCGCGAGATGCGCAAGCACATGGCCTGGTACCTCAAGGGCTACGTCGTCGGCGGGGCGCTGCGGGCGCGGCTCGGGCTCGTCGAGTCGCTCGCCCAGCTGGACGACCTGCTCGCCGAGCTCGACCTGGACCAGCCGTACCCGGGTGAGGCGGCCGAGGGGCAGCGGGGCCGCGCGGGCTCGCCGAAGCGACCGGTGCTGCCGGAGGGCTGGCTGGACTCCCGCGAGCTGGGCGAGGACTTCCGCCGGGCGCTCGCGGAGGCCGAGCTGAGCGTGTCCGGCGGCTGAGCGTCCCGGACCTGCTCCGTTCGGGCGAACCGGCCCGGCGCGCGCCTGGCGACGACGACGTCCTGGCAGGCTGGCGGGGTGCGTGCTGACTGGGGGACCGCCGAGGCGCCGCTGAGCGACGTGTGGCCGACCGCGGCGCTGCCGCCGGAGGCGCTGCCGTCGGTGCTGCGGGCGCGGCAGGACGGCTGGTTCCTCGCCCCTGACGCGCCTCTGTGGTGCTTCCTGCCGGCGGTGTGGCCCACGACGGCACGGGCCTGGGTGCCCGACCGCTCGGTGCGAGAGGTGCGCCTGCGCATCGAGGGCGGCGGGGAGCGCCGGGTCCCCTGGTCGCCCTGGGACGTCGCGGAGGTCGAGCAGGACGTCGCCGCGCTGCTGGCCGCCTGCGGACTCGGCCCCCGACCGCTCGGTCGGTTGTGGCTCCTGCGGCCACCGCCGGTGTTCGCCGACCTCGAGGCGGCGCTCGAGTGGCTCGTCCGGCGCGCCGAGGCCGAAGACGTCCCGGTCCGGTGCGGCCCCGAGCTGGTCGCCCTCGTGCAGCGCGCTGTCGGGGAGTGGTTCGACCGGTGAGCCCCCGCCTGGCCCCTCGCGCGCCCCTGGCGAGCGCCCTCGTCGTCGGGGCGGTCGCGCTCGCGGGCTGCACCGCGGCGGACGCTCCCGATGCCGGCCCGACGTCGACCGGCGGCCCCACCCCGACCGTGTCCGCTCCGGCGGACGCCGCGGAGCCGGCCGGCCCCGGAACGGGCGTCCAGCTCTTCCAGTGGACCTGGGACTCCATCGCGCGCGAGTGCGGGGAGGTCCTCGGGCCGGCCGGGTACGACTGGGTGCTCACCTCCCCGCCGCAGGAGCACGTCCTCGGCGAGCCGTGGTGGACCGCGTACCAGCCGGTGTCCTACCGGCTGGAGTCCCGGCTCGGCACGCGGGAGGAGTTCGCCGCGATGGTGGTGGCGTGCGACGAGGCCGGGGTCGCCGTCGTCGCGGACGCCGTGATCAACCACATGGCGGGCCAGGACGAGCCGGGGGTGGGGTGGGCCGGCAGCCCCTACGAGCACTACGAGTACCCGGGGCTGTACTCCGACGCCGAGGGCGACTTCCACCACTGCGGCCTGACGCCGAACGACGACATCGCCCAGTACACGTCGGTCGATCAGGTCCAGACGTGCGAGCTCGTCAACCTCGCGGACCTGGCCACCGGCACCGAGCGCGTCCGGGAGCGGATCCGCGCCTACCTGGCGGACCTCGTGTCCCTCGGCGTCAGCGGCTTCCGGATCGACGCCGCCAAGCACATGCCGGCGCAGGACGTCGGCGCGGTGCTCGACGGGCTGCCGGCGGACGTCTGGGCGTTCCAGGAGGTCATCGGCGCGGCGGGCGAGCCGGTCCGGCCGGAGGACTACCTGGCGAACGGCCCGGTCACCGACTTCTTCTACGCCCGGGACCTGCGCGGGTTCGTCCTGGGCGGGGCCCTGCAGCAGGTGCTGGAGTACCCGGGGACGTCGCGGGCGCTCCCGTCGGAGCAGGCGATCGTGTTCGTCGAGAACCACGACACCGAGCGGAACGGCTCGACGCTGCGGTACCAGGACGGCGCCGACCACCTCCAGGCGGTGGTGATGATGCTCGCCGGGGACTACGGCACCCCGGTCGTGTACTCCGGCTACGCGTTCGGCACGCGCGACGGCGGGCCCGCCCAGGACGACGACGGCGCGGTGCAGGACGTCGACTGCGCCCCCGAGCCGTCGGCGTGGGGCGAGGTCCCGCGCGAGCCGGCGGGTACCTGGCTGTGCCAGCACCGGTGGACGCCCGTGGTCGGGCTGGTCCGGTGGCGCGCCGAGGTGGGCGCGGCGCCCGTCACCGACGTGTGGCTCGGGCGGCGCGCGGTCGGGTTCGGCCGCGGTGACCGCGGGTTCGTCGTCGTCAACGGCAACGCCGTGCCGCTGGAGGAGACGCTGCCGACCTCCCTGCCCGCGGGGACCTACTGCGACGTGGTGACCGGCCGCCTCCAGGACGGGGTCTGCACGGGAGCGGAGGTCACCGTCGCCGAGGACGGGACCGTCGCCGTGACGCTCGACGGCGACACGGCGCAGGCGTTCCACGTCGGCGCACGGCGCTAGGGCCCGGCATGGGGTGGGGGCGCGGCGAGGACGCCGCCGGCGACATCGACGTCGTGCTCCTGGAGGACGGCAGCGGCGCGGCGCCGCCCGAGCCCCCGGACGTGCCCGAACCCCGAGCGCGCCGGCGACGCCGTCGGGCCGTCCTGGTCGTGACGGCCGTGCTCGCGCTCGTCGTCGGCGCCTCGGCGGTCCAGGCCTGGCGCGAGCGCGCCGCGTGGGAGGAGCTCGCGGCGGTCACCGGCGTCGTGCCACGCCTCGACGCCGCGCCGTCCGTCGCGTGGTCCCTGCCCGGGGTGTGGGTGCGGGAGGTGAGCGAGTCCGTGCTGCTCGTCGAGGGGGTGGCGGGGCTGTCGACCAGCGCGGTGGACCTCACCGACGGCGAGGTGCTCTGGCAGCCCGCCGACGACGGCGGCTGGGCCTGGCGGGACTGCCGTTTCGTGCGCCGGACCGACGTCCCGCCGGTCCTCGGCCTGTCCCGCCCGGTGGGCGACGCCACCGAGGTGGTCTGCACGGCGGTCGAGCAGACGGAGCCGGAGGCGACGACCCCCGACGCCTTCGTGACCGTCGTGACGGTCCACGACGCCCGGACCGGTGACGTCCTGGCCGAGCGGTCGCTCCGGGGATGGGCCCTCGTCGACACCGCTGAGGGCGACGTGCTCCACGCCGAGGTCGACGACGACGGCCGTCTGGAGGTCGTGCGGTGGGACCCGCTGCGGGGTGCCGACCGCTGGCGCCAGGGCACGGAGGTCGTGGCCACGGACCAAGGCCTCGGAGGCGCTCTCTGGGCGTTCGGCGACCTGCTCGTCGTCCAGGCCGGTGAGCAGGTCCTCTGGCTGTCGGTCGAGGACGGTTCGGTCGTGCCGGAGTCGGCAGCCGCGGACCGCCGCACCGTCCTGGCGGAGCTCGTCGACGGCGCGGTGCTCGAGCAGGTGCCGCCGGACGCGGCGGGGCCGGGTGGGCTGCTCGTCCGGGAGCGTGACGGGCGGGCGCGCCTGGTGGTCGAGGGCTGGTTCGCCGGGCCGGCGGTCCTGGACCCCCGCGCGCCGGTGCTGCTGGCCGCGGGGGACGACGGCGCGCTCGCCGCGCACGACGTCCGGGACGGGACGCTGCTGTGGACGCGGACCGACGGCGGTCCCGGCCAGTGGGCGGCGGGCGGGATGCCGCTGGCGCTGGTCGGGCACCGGCTGGTGCTCGCCGTGCGCAGCGGTCTGGAGACGGTCGACGCCCGCAGCGGCACGGCGCTGTGGGCCACGGACCTGCCGGTGGCGCCGTCCGGCGCCCTCACCGACGGCCGGTCGGTCCTGGTGGCGGTGCCGGCTGACGACGGGTCCGGCACCCTCATCGCCCTCGACCTCCGGGACGGCACCGAGGTCTGGCGGGTGCCCCTGGAGGCTCCGGCCGACACCCTCCTGGTGGTCGCCGACACGCTCCTCGTCCAGGGGGCCACCGGGGTCACGGCCCTGCGTCCCTGACGGCGGCCGCCTGCGCGCGCCAGGACCCGACCGTACCCTCGAGGCATGCGCCGGCGTCCGGTCGGCGGCGGCCGTCCGGCCGGCGTCGAGGTGGTGCTCGTCGAGGACGAGCGGGCTCCCCGCCGCGCTCCCGCGCCCGAGGCAGCCGTCCCACCCGCAGGCGCCCGGCCGGAGCTCGCCGGCCGGCGCTCGCGGGTGCGCGCCGCCGCCGTGCTCGCGCTGGTCGGCGTGCTCGGGGTCGCCGGCGTCCTGCAGACCCGCCACCAGGCGGTCGTCGCCGCCGCACTGGAGCGACAGCCCGGACTGCTCCGCCCGCTGAGCGCCGCGCCCACGGAGCGGTGGGCCCTCGCGCGCGTGTCGGTCGCGGGCGTCGGGCCGCGGGACGTCCTGGTGAGCACGCCCGACGGGCGCCTGCACGGCGTCGACCCGCTGGTCGGGGAGGTCCGGTGGAGCACCGAGGCGGCACCCGCCGGTGGGTCGTCCTGGTGCTCGGTGCTGCACCGCACCGGCGACGGCGCGGTTGTGGCGCGGGCACCGCGCGAGCTCGCCGCGGCCGCGCTGGTGGTCTGCGAGCAAGGGCGGTGGGTGCCGGGGTCTCTCGGTTCCCGGGTGCGGGTGACCACCGCCACGACGGTCGACCCGGCGACGGGCGCGGTGCTCGCCCGGCGAGGTCTCGGCGGGGGACTGCTGGTCTCCGACACCGTCGACGGCGACCTGGTGCACGCCTGGGCCGACCTCTCCGGCCGGGTCGGCGTCGTCCGCTGGGACCCGTGGACGGGCGAGGAGCGGTGGACGTACCGCAGCGACGACCGGGTCACCGAGCGCCGCAGCAACGGCGTGGCGGTGCACCACGGTGCGGGCACGGTGACGTTCGTCGGGTCCGGCACGCTGACGGTCGACCTCGCCACCGGCAGCCGCGTGCACCGCCGGGGGCTGGGCGACGGGACGGCCGCGGAGCGTCTCCCGGACGGCTCGGTCGCGCTGCGCGGCGCCGACGGGACGTGGACCCTCATCGGTGCGGACGGCGCCCGCGTCGCGCTCCCGGGCGCACCGCTCCTGCCGACGGTCGGTCCCGACCGCGCCGCGCCCGCCCCTGCCACACCCGTCCCGCTGCTCGTGCGCGACGGCGACCGGCTGGTCGGCGTGGATCCCCGCGGCGGTGAGATCCTCTGGCAGGTCACCGCTGCCGCGGGGCGCGGCGTGCCGGGTGAGACCCGTCTCCTCGCGCAGACCTCGGACACCGCGGTCCTCGCCACCACCGAGCGGGCCTGGGCCGTGGACCTTGCCGACGGCAGCGAGCGGTGGCGGTCACCCCTGCTGCAGCTCGGCCGGACCGAGCCGCTCACCGACGGCACGGTCGTCGCCCTGGCGGTCCCGGACGGGACCGGCGGCGGGGCGCTCGTCGGCGTGGACCTCCGGTCCGGGGACGCACGGTGGCGCCTCCCGCTGCCTGCCGGGACGACCGGCCTCCGGCCTGCCCACGGTCTGGTCCTCGTGACCTCGTCGGACGGCGTCCGGGCGATGGGCTGACCGCGACGCCGCCCCGTCCGTCGTCCGTGGGTGCCCCGCGGGCCAGGTCGCCGGCACCCGACGGGCCGCCCGGACCACCTATCCTCGAAGGATGTGGCGCCGGCCCGACGGCGTCGCGTCGGTCGGCTCGCGGCTCCCGCCGCCGCCCTGGCTGGCCGCCGCGCCGACCGTGCGTGAGGTCGAGGTGGAGCTCGTCGAGGACGTCGAGCCCGCTGTCCCCGCCGCGCCGTCGGGGGGCCGGGGAGGCGTGCGGGAGCGGACCACGCCCCCGCGGGCTCGTGCGCGCCGACGCGCCCTCCTCGTGGCGACGGCGGGCGTGCTGGTCGCCGCCGTGGTCGTGCCCCTGAACGTCGCGACCGAGGCGCGCTCGTCCGCGGCCGCGGCGCGGCTCGCCGCCGTGCCGGGCGTCCTGGACCCCGTGGTCGTCCCGGGGCCGCCGTGGTCCCGGGACGGCGTCGTGCTGCTCGGTGTGGTCGACGACGTCGTCCTGGTGGCATCGGCCGGGCACCGCGTCGAGGGGCTGGACGCGCGGACGGGTGCGGTGCGATGGGCGGAGGAGGAGCAGGGCACGGCGGGCTGGTGCGCTCTCGTGCCGACCGACCACGAAGGGGTGGTCCAGGAACGCACCACGCCCTGGCGGCCGGACCCGTCGAGCCTGGTGTGCCACCGCACCGGGTGGTGGACGGACGACCCGGACGACGCCGTGCGGCGACGCGTCCTCGTCCAGGTCCTCGAGCCCACCAGCGGACGCAGCGCCGCCGCGGTCCAGGAGGACGGGAGGCTCGTCCTCACGCTCCAGCTCCAGGGCGACCTCGTCGTCGTGGTCGCCCGGGACGACGGGGCCGTCGTCGCGCACCGCTGGCACCCGGCGTCCGGCACCCGGTGGCGCACGGTCTCCGAGCCCGGGGTCGCCACGCCCGACGCCGCCGGGACCGCGGTGCTCCAGGACGGCCGCACGCTCACCGTCCGCGGCGACGGACGGGTCACGTTCGCGCTCGCGGACGGGGGCGAGCTCCCCTCCCACGTCCCGGCGCTCGCCCGCCGACGGACGGGCACCAGGCCGCCCTCGCCGGTCGTCACCGACGCGGTGGCCCCGCTGGCGCTGGTGCACCGCTCCGACGGCACCCGCGTCGTCGTCCCTGGTCCGGGGCGGGCCGTCCGGGAGCTGTGGCGGCTCCCCGCCGGTCCGCGTCCCGAGCCCGTCGTCGACGTCGCCGGCGTCCTGGTGGTCGCTCGCACGGCCGAGGTCGTCGCCCACGACCGCGCGAGCGGGCGTGAGGTGTGGCGGACGCGGACGGCCGCCGGCGTCCAGCCCGCACCGCTCACCGACGGGGAGGTGGTGCTCGTGCCGGTGCCGGGGCGGGGGACGACCGACCTCGCGGCCGTGCGCCTGGACGACGGCGGGCAGGAGTGGCGGGTCGCCCTGCCGCGGGGTGCC
>JACIXM010000369.1 GCA_014360395.1 Actinotalea sp. | reverse complement strand
AGGAACTCGACGAATGGGCTCACCTGCTCCCAGGTGAGCACGAGCGGCGGCGCCAGCCGCAGCGCCGTCGGCGTGACGGGGTTGACGACGAACCCCGCGTCGAGCGCCCGCTCGGCGACGGTGGTCGAGACCTCCGCACCCAGCTCCACCGCGAGGAGCAGCCCGGCCGCCCGGACCTGCGTGACCGCGGGGACCGTCCGCAGCTCGGCCACCAGCCGGGCGCTGACCTCCTGGACCCGCTCGAGCAGACCGTCGCGCTCGATCACACCGAGGGTCGCGAGGGCCGCGGCCGCCGCGACCGGGTTGCCCCCGAAGGTCGTGCCGTGGTGCCCCGGGCCCAGCAGGGTGGCCGCGCGCTCCCCGAACGCGACGACCGCGCCGACCGGGAAGCCGCCGCCGAGGCCCTTGGCGAGGGTCATGACGTCGGGCACGACGCCACCACCGAGGGTCGCGTCCTGGTGGGCGAACCAGTGGCCCGTCCGGCCGACCCCGGTCTGCACCTCGTCCACGACCAGCAGGGCCCCGTGCTCGGCGGTGAGCCGGCGGGCGTGGGCGAGGTAGCCGGGCGGGAGCGGACGGACGCCCGCCTCGCCCTGGACGACCTCGAGGACGAGCGCGGCGACGTCGTCGGCCAGCGCGGCCTCGAGGGCGGCGGTGTCGCCGAACGGCAGGAACTCCACGCCGCCGGGCAGCGGCTCGAACGGCGCCCGGTAGGCGGGCTTGTGGGTCAGCGCCAGCGCACCCATGGACCGGCCGTGGAAGCCGCCCTCGAGCGCGAGGACCCGAGGACGTCCCGTGCGCCGCGCCATCTTGAACGCGGCCTCGTTGGCCTCGGTGCCCGAGTTGGCGAGGAAGACCCGTGATCCGGGGACCTCCGCGGCACCGCTGAGCCGCAGCAGCGCCTCGGCGAGTGCCACCTGCACGGGCGTGGCGAAGAAGTTCGACACGTGGCCGAGCGTCCCCAGCTGCGCGCAGATCGCGGCCGTGAGCGTCGGGTGCGCGTGCCCCAGGGCGTTGACGGCGATCCCGCCGAGCAGGTCGAGGTAGCGCGTGCCGTCGGCGTCCCAGACGTAGGGTCCCTCGCCGCGCACGAGGACGCGGCGAGGCGTGCCGAACGTGTTCATCAGGGCCTTGCCGTACCGGTCCGTCCAGGCCGCGCCGGTCGCCGGGTCGGTGAGGACCGAGGGCAGGGCGGCCGCGACCTCCGCCGGCAGGGCGTCGGCCGGCACCGCCGCCCGGTGGTCCGAGCCGGTCATGCCGCACCTCCCTCGGGGGCGTCCCGGTCGGGCAGCACCATGGTGCCGATGCCCTCCTGGGTGAACACCTCGACGAGCACCGAGTGCGCCTGCCGCCCGTCCACGACGTGCGCGGCGGGCACGCCACCGGTGACGGCGCGCAGGCACGCCTCCATCTTCGGGACCATGCCGGACTCCAGGCGCGGCAGGAGCTCGGCCAGCCGGGTCGCGCCGATCTGGCGCGCGAGCGAGGACCGGTCGGGCCAGGAGGTGTACAGCCCCTCGACGTCCGTCAGGACGATGAGCTTCTTGGCGCCCAGCGCCACCGCGAGCGCCGAGGCCGCGGTGTCGGCGTTGACGTTGAGGACCTGGGTCGGGTCGTCCACGTCGGGGGCGACGGTGCTGATGACCGGGATGCGCCCCGCCTCGAGGAGGTCCCGCACGGCCGTCGGGTCGACGTCCACGACGTCGCCCACCTGGCCGACGTCCACGGGCTCGCCGTCGACGACGGCCGTGCGCCGCTGGGCGCGCAGCAGGCCGGCGTCCTCCCCGGACATGCCGACCGCGAACGGTCCGTGCGCGTTGATCAGCCCGACGAGCTCCCGGGAGACCTGCCCGGTGAGGACCATGCGGACGACGTCCATGCTCTCCGGCGTCGTGACCCGCAGGCCGCCCCGGAACTCGCTGACGATGCCGAGCCGGTCGAGCATGCTCGAGATCTGCGGGCCGCCGCCGTGCACGACGACCGGGTGCAGCCCGCACAGCCGCAGGAAGACCATGTCCTCGGCGAAGGCGCGCTTGAGGCTCTCGTCGACCATCGCGTTGCCGCCGTACTTGACGACGAAGAGCGCGCCGCGGAACCGCTCGAGCCACGGCAGCGCCTCGATGAGGACCTCGGCCTTCTGGTCCGGTCGCAGGTGCGCGCCCGTGTCGAAGGCGTCGTCGGCGGGCGAGGGCGGGTGGTGGCTCATGTGGAGTACGCGCTGTTCTCGTGGACGTAGTCGTGCATGAGGTCGTTGGTCCAGACGGTGGCGGACGCCTCGCCCGCGTGCAGGTCGATCTCGACCCGCACCTCGCGCTGCGCCGCGAGGTCGACGAGGGAGCGGTCCTGGCCCACCCCGCCGGACCGGCACACCTGCACGCCGTTGACCGCCACGTCCACGCGGTCGGCCTCGAACGGGGCGACCTCCGCCGGGACCGTGCCGGCCGCGGACAGGATGCGGCCCCAGTTGGGGTCGTTGCCGAAGACGGCGGCCTTGAACAGGTTGGACCGCGTCACGGCCCGCGCCACGGCGACGGCCGCGTCCTCGTCGGAGGCGTGGACGACGGTCACGGCGACGTCGTGGCTGGCCCCCTCGGCGTCGGCGACCAGCGCCCTGGCCAGCGTCGCGCAGGCCTCGGTCACCGCCGCCGTGAGCTCCGCCCGCGAGACGGCGCGCCCCGAGGCGCCGGACGCCAGCAGGACGACCGTGTCGTTGGTCGACATGCAGCCGTCGGAGTCGACCCGGTCGAACGTCGTGCGGACCGCCTCGCGCAGGACCGCGTCGAGGTCCTGGGCGCCGACCTCGGCATCGGTGGTGATCACGGAGAGCATCGTGGCCAGGCCCGGCGCCAGCATGCCGGCGCCCTTGGCCATCCCGCCGACCGACCAGCCCTCGCGCTCGACGACGACGGTCTTGGGGACCGTGTCCGTCGTCATGATCGCCCGCGCCGCGTCGGGGCCGCCGTCGGCCGAGAGCGCGGCGGCGGCCGCGTCGACCCCGGCGGTGAGCCGGTCCATCGGGAGGCGCTCGCCGATCAGCCCGGTGGAGCAGACGACGACGTCCCCCGCCGAGCAGCCGAGCGCCGCGGCCACGTGCTCCGCGGTGCGGTGGGTGTCGGCGAAGCCCTCCGGGCCCGTGCAGGCGTTGGCGCCGCCGGAGTTGAGCACGACGGCCTGCGCGACGCCGTCGGCGACCGCCTGCCGGGACCACAGCACCGGGGCGGCCTGCACGCGGTTCGTCGTGAACACCGCGGTCGCGGCGCGCGACGGGCCGTCGTTGACCACGAGCGCCACGTCCGGGGCGCCGGAGGACTTCAGCCCGGCGGCGACGCCGGCCGCACGGAAGCCCTGGGGGGCGGTGACGCTCACGGGGCGACTCCTTCGACGGGCAGGCCGGTCGTCTCCGGCAGGCCGAGGGCGAGGTTCATGGACTGCACCGCGGCGCCCGCGGTGCCCTTGACGAGGTTGTCCAGCGCGGTGACCGTGACGACCCGGCCGGCGCGCTCGTCGACGGCGACCTGGACCAGGGCCGTGTTCGCGCCGACGGTCGCGGCGGTGGTGGGCCACTGGCCCTCGGGGAGGACCTGGACGAACGGCTCGCCGGCGTAGGTGTCCTCCCACGCGCTGCGCACCGCCGCTGCGTCCGCCCCGGGCGTCAGCCGCGCCGTCGTCGTCGCCAGGATGCCCCGTGCCATGGGGACGAGCGCCGGGGTGAAGGACAGGGAGACCTCGGCCGCTCCGACGGCGCGCAGGTTCTGCTCGATCTCGGGGATGTGCCGGTGCGTGCCACCGACCGCGTACGGCACCGCCGCGCCCAGGCCCTCCGAGGCCAGCAGGTGCGTCTTGGCGGCCTTCCCGGCCCCGGAGTAGCCGACCGCCAGGACGGAGACCAGGTCCGTCGCCTCGACGACGCCGGCGGCGATGCCCGGCTGGATGCCCAGCGTCACGGCCGTGACGTTGCAGCCTGGCACGGCCACCCGGCGCACGTGGGCGAGCAGGTCCCGCTGGCGTCGCTCCCCGTGGTCGAGCACCAGCTCCGGCAGGCCGTAGGGCCAGGTCCCGGCGTGGGGCGTGCCGTAGAAGGCGGTCCACGCGTCCGGGTCGGCGAGGCGGTGGTCGGCGCCGCAGTCCAGGACGAGCACGTCCTCGCCGAGCTCGGCTGCCACGGCGGCCGAGGCCCCGTGCGGAAGGGCCAGGACGACGACGTCGTGCCCGGCAAGGGTCTGCGTCGTCGTCGGCTCGAGGACACGGTCGGCCAGGGAGCGCAGGTGCGGCTGGTGGACGCCGAGCCGCTCCCCGGCGGACGAGTGGGCGGTCACCGCCCCGATCGCGACGTCCGGGTGGCCGGCGAGCAGACGCAGCACCTCGCCACCCGCGTAGCCGCTGGCTCCCGACACCGCCACCCGTACCGTCATGGTGCATGACTATACACGCGAGTGCATCACCTGCTCCTGGGGCGGCCGGTGTCGGCGGGGCGTGACACGCGCCCCGCTGCTGTGCCTACCCTCGGGCATGCGCGCCGTCCTCGCCACCACACCCGGAGGGCCCGAGGTCCTCGCCGTCCAGGACCTCCCCGAGCCTCAGGCCCCGCCGGGACGGGTCGTCGTCGCCGTGGAGGCCGCCGGCGTGAACTTCGTCGACACCTACCGGCGCGAGGGCCGCTACCCCATGCCGTTCCCGCACGTCGTGGGGTCCGAGGGCGCCGGCCGCGTCGTCGCGGTCGGCGACGGCGTGACCGAGGTCGAGGTCGGCGACCGGGTCGGCTGGGTCTCCGGCAGCGACGGCTCCTACGCGGAGCAGGCCGTGGTCGACGCCGCGGCCCTGGTCCCGCTGCCGGATGGCGTGCCGGCGGACCTCGCGGCCGCCGTCCTGCTGCAGGGCATGACGGCGCAGTACCTCGTCGCCTCGACGTTCCCGGTGCGCGAGGGGCACCAGGTCCTCGTCCACGCCGGCGCCGGCGGGACCGGGCTGCTCCTGACCCAGCTCGCCACGGCACGGGGCGCGCGCGTCCTCACCACGGTCTCCACGCCCGAGAAGGAGGCGCTCTCCCGCGAGGCCGGTGCCGCCGACGTCATCCGGTACGACCGCCTCGAGGACCTGACGGCCGAGCTGCCGCCGCTCGTGCGGGCGTGCACCGACGGAGGGGTGCACACCGTCTACGACGGCGTCGGCGCCAGCACGTTCGACGCCTCCCTCGCGAGCCTGCGCCCCCGGGGCGGGCTCGCCCTGTTCGGCGCCGCCTCCGGGCCGGTCCCGCCCGTGGACCCGCAGCGCCTCAACGCCGCGGGGTCGGTGTACCTGACCCGCCCGTTCCTCGCGCACTACATCGCCACCCGCGAGGAGCTCCTCGGTCGTGCCGAGGAGGTGCTGGGCCGCGTCGCCGACGGCACGCTGCGCGTCCGGGTCGGTCAGCGGTTCCCGCTCGCCGAGGCCGCCGAGGCGCACCGCGCGCTCGAGGGCCGCCGGACGACGGGCAAGGTGCTGCTGCTGCCCTGAGCCGTGCGAGCATCGGCGTCGTGATCAGGACTCTGCGCGAGGACGACCTCCCCGTGCTCGCCGCCCTCAACGACGCCGCCGTGCCCGCGGTGAACGCGCTCGGGCAGGAGGGGCTCGCGGCGCACGCACCCCGCTGCGCCGTCGCGCTGGTCGCCGACGACGGCGCGGGGCCCCTCGGCTTCCTGCTCGCCCTCGCGCCGGGCGCCGCGTACGCGAGCGAGAACTACCGCTGGTTCACCGCCCACCGGCCCGGCTCGATGTACGTCGACCGGGTGGTCGTCGCCCCTCACGCCCACCGGCGCGGCGTGGGCCGGGCGCTCTACGCCGCGACCGCGCGACGCGCCGTCGGGCTCGACCTGCCCGAGGTCACCTGCGAGGTCAACCTCGAGCCGCCCAACCCCGCCTCCCTGGCCTTCCACCGCCGGCTCGGGTTCGAGCAGGTCGGCACCCAGTGGACGACCGGCGGCACCGTGCAGGTCGCCCTGCTCGCGGCACCGAGCGACGTGCTGGTGGCCGCGGCGCCGCAGGACTGACGGGGTCGCCCCGACCGGCGCAGCGGCCGGTCGGGGCACCCGTCCGTCTCAGGCGCGCAGCGTGGCGCCGTGCCGCCGGTGCGCCTCGGCCACCGCCGCCTCGCGCACCGCGGCCGCCTCGGCCGACGTGAGCGTCCGGTCCGCCGCGCGCAGGCGCAGGGAGAACGCCACGGACTTGTGCCCCTCGGGCACGGGTGCGCCGCGGTAGACGTCGAAGACCCGGACCTCCTCGACGATCCGGCCCGCCGCCGACGCCGACGCGCCCGCGTGCACCGCCGCGAAGAGGTCCCCGACGGGCACCTCCTCGGCCACGACCAGCGCGATGTCCTCCTTCGCCGGGGGGAACGTCGAGACCGGGACGGCCTGGACAGGCTCCGTCGGTGCCGCGGCGAGCACCGCGTCGAGGTCCAGCTCGAAGGCGACCGCCCGGGGCGGCAGCTCCAGGGCACTGAGCACCCGCGGGTGCAGCTCGCCGGCGTGCCCCACGACGCTGCCGTCGGGCAGGCGCAGCTCGGCGGTCCGGCCGGGGTGCCACGGGGCGACAGACCCCGCGGCCGGGGTGAGGCGGACCCCCGCCGTGCGCCCGACCAGCAGGGCGGCGTCGATCGCGTCGGTGTGGTCGGCGCGCCGACCGGGCCCCCACCAGCCGGCGGGCTCCCGCAGGCCGGTGAGCACGCCCGCCACGTGGCGCGGCTGAGGCGGCACCGCCGCGGCGAGCGTCGCCAGGGCGTCGGCGTCGGGCCGCGCCGCACCGGGCAGCTGCGGAGCCGGGCGCGCACCCGGCTCCGGGCGCGTCACCAGGCCGGTCTCCACCAGGGCGAGGTCCCCCAGCCCCCGACCGACGTTGCGCCGGACCGTCTCCAGCAGGGTCGGCAGCAGGTGCGTGCGCATCTCCGGCAGCTCGTCGGAGAGCGGGTTGACCAGTCGCACCGCACGCCGTCGGGCGTCGTCGGGGGGCAGGGCGAGCGCGTCGTGCTGGTGCGTCCCGACGAACGGGTAGCTGAGCACCTCGACGAACCCCGCCGCCGCCAGCGCGTCGGCGACGGCCCGGCGCGAGACCTGCGCCGGGGTGAGCCCACGGCCCGCCGGCGCCTGCGGGACGACCGACGGGATCGCGTCGTACCCGCGCAGGCGGGCGACCTCCTCGACCAGGTCGACCGGGACGACGAGGTCGGGCCGCCAGCTCGGCACCGTGACGCGCGCCGTCGGGCCCTCGACGTCGACCGTGCAGCCGATGTCGGTGAGCGTGCTGACGACCTCCTCGGCCGTGTAGGGCACGCCGACCAGCCGCGCGGGCAGGTCCAGGCGCAGCTCGACGACCGTCGGCCCGGGCGTGTGGTCGACGTCGGTCAGGACGTCGTCCGCCGTCCCGCCGCCGTAGCGCAGGAGCAGCTCCACGGCGCGGCGCGCGGCCACCCGCGGCAGCTGCGGGTCCACACCGCGCTCGAACCGCTTGCCGGCCTCGCTCGGGATGCGGTGCCGGCGGGCCGTGCGGGCGACCGAGACCGGGTCAAAGTGGGCGGCCTCGATGAGGAGGTCGGACGTCGCCTCGGCCACCTCCGACTCCG
>JACIXM010000368.1 GCA_014360395.1 Actinotalea sp. | reverse complement strand
AGCGTGACCGAGAAGGTGGCCGTGCCGTTCGCGGGCAGCTCCACCGTGGAGGTGCTCAGGGTCAGGCGGGGATCGGTCTGCGAGAGCTCGAGGGTGCGCGCCTCGCCACCCAGGTTGGAGACGGTGACCGTGATGGTCTTCGTCACCGACCGGTTGCCCTTGCTGGTGCCGAAGCTCAGCGACATCGGGTCGAACGTGACCGTCGCACCGGCGGCGCGTGCCAGGTCGATCCGGCCACCGCCACGCTCCATGACACCGGCGAGCCTGCCGCCGACGAGGTTGCTCCACACGGTCCGCTCGGCGGTGTTGCCGAGCACGGACTTGACGTCGGTGGGGCTGAGCGCCGGGCGCTGGGCCAGCAGGAGCGCGGCGGCACCTGCCGTGTGCGGGCTCGCCATGCTCGTGCCCTGCATCATGGTCCAGCCCAGCTGACCGGTCGCCTCGTCGAACGCCGAGGAGTAGATGTTCACCCCTGGGGCGACGACGTCGGGCTTGATGTTCTCCGTGAATCGCGCGTGACCGCGGGAGCTGAAGCCCGCGACGATGTCGGCGTTGTTCGTGACGACCTCGACCGGGCTGGTGCCGTCGATGCTCACGGTGACGGGCCCGGCGGCGACAGCGGCCAGCAGCGCCGCGCCGTCCTCCTGGCTCACCATGAGGGCCGGGATGGTCCCCGCGCCGCCCATGGCGATCGGGTCCCCGCCGGTGTTGTTGTAGACCAGGACCCCCGCGGCGCCGGCGGCCGCCGCAGCGGCCACCTTCGTCTCGAAGGTGCAGGTCCCGCGCTGGATGAGCACGACAGCCCCGGTGAGGGCCTCGTTCGTCGGGGTGCAGGCCGTCGGGGTGCCGGGCCAGGCGACGAGCGGGACGGCGGAGACCGGGTGGTCCGCGAACGGGTCGAAGTCACCCACGGCCCCGCCGAACGTGCCGGCCGAGCTCACGACCGAGACGCCGATGTAGTGCCGGTTGGTCGTGGCTCCCGAGGTCAGCGCCCCGACCGCGTTGCCGGGCGAGCCGATGGTGCTCGGGCCCGGGCCCTCGTTGCCGGCGGAGACGGCGACGACGACCCCGGCCGCTGCTGCCGCGTTGACGGCCTCCGCCAGGTAGTCGTGGGGACCCTGGATGGTCCCGCCGAGGCTCATGTTGATGACGTCCATGCCGTCGTCGACAGCGTCCTCGACCGCACGGGCGATGTCGTGGCTGAACGCCGAGCCGCCGTAGGCGACGAACCCGGCGCCGAAGCCCGGGAAGACGTTGTAGTCGTGCAGGTCCGCGCCGGGCGCGACCCCGCTGATCGTGCCCTGGACGGCGCCGTCGGGGTCGACCTCGCCGAGCTCGGTCACGCAGCCGGCGACCGTGCCGGCGACGTGCGTGCCGTGGTTGAAGACGATGTCCGGACCGGGCCCGGCCTTGCCCGAGGCGTAGACCTTGTGCGGGATCGCTTCCTTGCACGCGAAGAACTCGTGGTCCGCGCGGATGCCGCTGTCGATGATGCCGACGTCGACGCCGACGCCGTCCGTCGGCTCGCCCACCAGGCCGTCCCAGACGGCCGGCGCGTTGATGATGTCGGGGCTGAGGTTCATCGTCGGGCGGTAGGTCCAGCTCTCCTGGACGTTCGCCACCTTCGGGCTCCTCAGGGCCGTCAGGCTCGCGCCGTTGAGCTCCACGGCCACGCCGTTGAGGACCGTGTCGTACTCGGCGATCACGGTCACGCCGGGGACGCGCTTGGCCAGGAATGCCTTGTAGCTCGCGCGCTCGTTCGCCAGGTAGCGCTCGTAGGCGCGGTAGGCCGGGCTGGCCGGGTCCAGGCGGCCGCGGAGCGGCTTGGTGCGCTCGAGGCCCTCGACACCGCCGGTGTAGGTGGCGAGCGGCGCGTCGGTGAACGTCACGATCGCGTAGCCGGTGCTGCTCGACGCCTGCTGTGGTGGTGCGGCGAGAGCGGTGACGGGGACGACGGCCAAGGCGGCCGCCGCCGTCGTCACGAGAAGTCTGCGGAGCATCGTGTCCCCTTCTCAGTGGTCCCGCGGGCTCCGTTGCCCGTGGCTCTTGCACCCTACGCACCGAATGTGACCTGCACCACGATGCGGAGCCTGCTTCCCGCCCACGGACTGGGGTTGAACGGGGCGACCACGCACAACCACTCGTCCGGGTGACCCCGCGCGCCCGGCGCGGTCGGGGTGGGGAGGCGCGCCGACGGAGGGCATGCCCTGTCAGACGGACGGCGCCCCGGTCACCGCGAGGGTGACCGGGG
>JACIXM010000367.1 GCA_014360395.1 Actinotalea sp. | reverse complement strand
TGGTCCGCGGCCGGGTGGCCCGGGCTCACAGGAGGCCGAGCTTGCTCGCGCAGGCGGGCCACTGGCCCCAGCCCGAGCGGGCCTGGAGGATCTGGGCGCGCTGCGTCTGCTCCGCGGGCGAGGCCTCGCTCGGCAGGCCCGTGCCGCCGACCGACTGCCACGTCGACAGCGAGAACTGGTACAGGCCGTAGTACAGGCCGTTGCTCGAGACGATCGTCGGGTTGCCGCCGGACTCGCACTGGGCGAGGGCGGCCCACACGTCGCCGCTCACCGTCGAGGAGGACGACCCCGACGAGGACGACGAGGAGGACGACGACGACCCCGACGAGGACGAGGACGAGGACGACCCCGACGAGGTCGTCGTCCGCGGCGCGGGCGGCGGCGGCGGGGCCGGACGCTCCTTGGTGCCGCGGCGGACGACCTCGGTCACCGGCTCACGGGTCACGCCGTCGCTGAGGAGGACGCGGGACTCCTCGACACCGTCGACCAGCACGACGCGGTGCACGGTCGTGCGCTCGCCGGCCTCACCGGCGACGGCGGTCTCGGACTGCCCGCGGTACAGCTCGTCGGTGTCCTCGACGACCTTCTCGAAGGGCACCTCGGCGACCGTGGACTGCTCCTCGGCGACGACGCGCTGCACGGTGACCGTCAGGCGCGCAGCGCCCTCGGCCTCCACCTGGTGCACCTGGACCCGGTCCAGCGGGCCGAGCTCCACACCCAGGCCCTCGAGGACCCGCTGGAGGCCGACGGACGCGTCCGCGACCTCGTGCGTGTCGCCGTCGACGACGACGTCCACCGGTCCCTCGGTGTCCAGCCGGATGCCCAGGTCGGCGCGCTCGGCCGACCGCGACGCGACCAGGCGCACGTCGTCCCCGCGGGCCATGAGCGTCCCGAGCGCCTCCTCGGCGTCCAGGGCGGTCACCCACACGTGGGTCTCCTCGCCGTCGACGAGGGCGACGACCTGGCGCGCCGTGCGCACGACGATCTCGTCGCCGCTGGCCAGCGCGGTGCCCGGCGCGGGCGCGACCAGGTCGCGCGGACCGAGCTGGAGGTCGTGGGCGTCGAGGACCCCGCCGACGCTGCCGGCGAAGGTCGAGACGGTGGTGGTGGCGCCGTCGATGTCGAGGGTGACGGTCTTGTGGGCGCCGGCCACGGCGACGGTGCCGCCGGTGAGGGCGAGGGCGGCGGCGAGGCCACCGATGAGGAGCGGCCGGCGGGCCCGGGAGCGGGCGGGGCCGGCGTCCGGCGCGTCAGGGGCGTCCGGGGAGGTCGTGTCGGTCGGGGTGCCGGGCTGCGTCCCGCGCGTGGACGCGCGGCGGAGGGAGGGGAAGGTCACGGGGGTCCAGACGTCGGTCGTCCCGGGCACAGGGGCGGGCGCGCCGCGGTGGCGCCCGTCGGATCCCGCGCGGGCGCGGTCACCGACGGTTCCGGTTCCCTGATCCGGCCGTCGCGCCGGCACGGTGGCCGGCAGTCGTCGCCCGTCCGAGGACGGTTCGGGCCAATATCAGAAACAGCCCGTCCCGGCCAGGCGCGACACGGCACCGTAACCGATCCGTGACGGTCAGCCAAGGCCCGTGAGCGACGTCACAAGCGGCATCGATGCAGGTCAGCGCCAGATTCGAGCCTCGTGCAGGTCATGTGCGGGTCAAGACCCCTGGCCAGCTAGCCGCGCCAGGGCCACCCAGCCGGCCGGGCGACGGCGCCGATCAGTACCAGTTCCGGGCCTGCGAGTGCGCCCACGCCGCGCACGGTGTGCCGTACCGGCCCGCGATGTAACCGAGGCCCCAGGTGATCTGGGTGGCCGCGTTCGTCCGCCAGTCGTCGCCCGCGGAGGCCATCTTCGAGCCGGGCAGCGCCTGCGGGATCCCGTACGCGCTGCTGGTCGGGTTGGCCGCGTCGACGCGCCAGTTGCTCTCCTTGGTCCACAGCGCGTCCAGGCAGGCCCACTGGTCCTCGCCCCACCCGCGGGCGAGCACCATGTCCCGACCGATCGCCCGCGCCGTCCCGGGGTCCACCGGCGACGACGCCGGGACCCGGGGCGCCGTCCGGGTCCCCACCCGGACCACCTCGTCCACCGGCTCGGACACGGCCGTCTCCGCCAGCACCTTGCGGTCGACCTCCACCCCGTCCACGAGGTACGCCTCGTACGCGACGACGCGCTCGCCCTCACGGCCCTGCGTGGCGACGACCTCACGCCCCTCGAGCAGCTCGGGGTCGTCCTCGCGGAGGGTCTCGAACGGCAGCGTCGTCGTCTCCGAGCGCATCTCGGTGACCACGCGCGTGACGACGACCTCCAGACCGTCCTCGACCACGGCGTCCAGCGCGAGGGACACCCGGTCGTGCGGGCCCAGCACGACCCCCGCCTCGAGGAGGACGTCGCGGACCGTGCTGCCGGTCGTCAGGAGCTCGGTGGTCCCGCCGTCGATCGTGACGGCGACGGTGCGCGTCGTCGCGACCGGTGCGCGCTCCGCACCTCCACGCGAGGCGGCAGGGGTGAGCCGCTCGCGCAGGTCCAGCCCGGCGGTGACATCGGCGGCGAGTGCTGTGCCCACGACCGGGCCCGTCGGGGTCTGCCCGGCGAAGGCCGCGGTGCCACCCACGAGCAGCGCCAGCACCGTGACCTGCGCGGTGGACCGGACCGTCCTGCCGGTCCCGCGCCGGCGGCGCTCCTGGCGGCGCAGCTCACGACGAGTGACACCGGCAGGGGTCTCGAGCACGTCGGCGTCCGTCCGTCGGGGGCTGGGGGGCGGCCCGCCGCGTGGGGGGCCGGGACGACGGTAACGGAAAGGACACGACGCCGGGTAGTCGGAGGTCCCGCTCTCACCCGGTCGAGGCCGGTCACCACGGGCCGTAGAGGTCCTCGGCGGTCGACCACAGCGTCCGGCACAGCACCGCGAGGTCGACGTCGAGCTCCGTCGCCACCCGCCGGACGGTCGCCGCGGCGAGGTAGGGGGCGTTGGGGCGACCCCGGTGCGGGTGCGGCGTGAGGTACGGCGCGTCGGTCTCGACCTGCAGCAGCCGCAGCGGCACCTCGCGCAGGGCGGCCCTCAGGTCGCCGGCGCCGCCGAAGGTCACCGTCCCGGCGAAGGACAGGTACCAGCCCTGCTCCACGCACAGCCGGGCCATCGCCGCGTCGCCGGAGAAGCAGTGGAACACCGTGCGCTGCGGGGCCCCGTCGGCCAGGAGGACCTCCACGACGTCCTCGTGCGCGTCCCGGTCGTGGATCTGCAGGACGAGGTCGAGCTCCTTGGCCAGGGCGATGTGGGCGCGGAACGCCTCGCGCTGCACGCGCCGGCCCTCCTCACCCGCGCGGAAGAAGTCCAGGCCGGTCTCGCCGACCACGCGGATCCGGTCGTTGCCGGCGGCGAGCGCGGCGATCTCGGCCATCGCCTCGTCGAGCGGCACCGCGTGGTGCTCGCGCGGGTCCGGTGCGAGCCCGTCGGGCGCGACCTCGCGCACCCCGGCGTGCAGCGGCACCTCGTTCGGGTGCAGCGCCACGCCCCCGAGCAGGGCCGGCTGCTCCCGGACGACGGCGTCGGTCCACCGTGCGGCGGGCAGGTCGCACCCGATCTGCACCATCCGCGTCACGCCGACGGCGGCCGCGCGCTCGACCTGCTCGCCGAGCGTCGGGGGCGTCGGACCGCCGTCGAAGCCGCCCGCGCCGGGCGCCGCGTGGTCCAGGTGCGTGTGGTCGTCCACGACCGGGTGCGGCAACGGGTCGGGCAGCTCCGGCCAGGAGCGGTCGCGGCCGGGGCGGCGGGGCGCGGGGCGTCCGCCGACGTCGTCGGCCACGTCAGCCCTCCTCGCTGCGCAGGCGGGCCAGCTCCTCCTCCACCACGGCGTCGTCGAGCTTGGTGAAGATCGGCGTCGGCCTGGCGACCGGCGCGCCCACCGGCACCTCCGTGAACGCCCACGGCGGGGTGGTCGAGTACTCCCCGGTGATGACCGGGTAGGGGCGCCCGTCGTCGAGGTCGGTGACCTCCTCCACGCGCGGCATCGGCATGAACGCACCGTCACCACCGAGGGTGCGGTGCACCGCGTTGGCCGAGTGCGGCAGGAACGGGGCGAGCAGGGTGTTGCAGCACCACACCGCCTGGGCGGTGGTGTGCAGGATCGTGGCGAGGCGCTCGCGCTCGTCCTCGCCCTTGAGCTTGAACGGCGCGGTGTCGGTGACGTACTTGTTCACCTCGCCGACGACGCGCATCGCCTCGCCCACGGCCTGGCGCTGGCGATGGCGGGCGATGAGGCCGCCGACGGTGTCGAACGCCGCGCGCACGCTGTCCAGCAGGGCGTCGTCGGCGGCGGTGCGGGGCCCGGGCGACGGGATCTCGCCGAAGCTCTTGGCGATCATCGAGGCGGTGCGGTTGACCAGGTTGCCCCACCCGGCCACGAGCTCGCCGTTGGTGCGCGTGACGAACTCCCGCCACGTGAAGTCCGAGTCGGAGTTCTCCGGCCCGGCCGCGCAGATGAAGTAGCGCAGGGCGTCGACCTGGTACCGCTCGAGGACGTCGCGCAGGTAGATGACGACGCCGCGGGAGGAGGAGAACTGCTTGCCCTCCATGGTGAGGAACTCCGAGGACACGACCTCGGTCGGCAGGTTGAGGTCGCCGTAGGGGCCCGGCGCCCCCCCGCGCTCGCCCCGGCCGGCGTAGCCGAGGAGCTCGGCGGGCCAGATCTGGGAGTGGAAGGTGATGTTGTCCTTGCCCATGAAGTAGTACGACAGGGCCTCGGGGTCGTTCCACCACTCCCGCCACCGCTCGGGCTCGCCGAGACGGCGGGCCCACTCGATCGACGCCGACAGGTAGCCGATGACCGCGTCGAACCACACGTACAGGCGCTTGGTGGGCAGGTCCTCCCAGCCCTCCAGCGGGACCGGGATGCCCCAGTCGATGTCCCGCGTCATGGCGCGGGGCTTGATGTCCTGCAGGATGTTCCGGCTGAACCGGATGACGTTGGGCCGCCACGTCCCGGACGCCTCGCGCTCGTCCAGCCACGCGGCCAGCGCGTCCGCGAGCGCCGGCAGGTCCAGGAAGAAGTGCTGGGTCTGCACGAACTGCGGGGTCTCGCCGTTGATCCGGCTGCGGGGGTCGACGAGCTCGGTGGGGTCGAGCTGGTTGCCGCAGCTGTCGCACTGGTCGCCGCGGGCCTCGGTGTACCCGCAGATCGGGCAGGTGCCCTCGATGTAGCGGTCCGGGAGCGTCCGGCCGGTCGACGGGGAGATCGCGCCGCGGGTCGTCCGCTCGACCATGTACCCGTTCGCGTGGACCTGGCGGAACAGCTCCTGGGCGACGGCGTAGTGGTTGGCGGTCGTCGTGCGGGTGAAGAGGTCGTAGGAGCAGCCGAGCGCCGCCAGCTCCTCGACGATGATCCGGTTGTTGCGGTCCGCCAGCTCCCGGGCCGTGGTCCCCTCCTTGTCCGCCTGGACGAGGATCGGGGTGCCGTGCTCGTCGGTGCCGGAGACCATGAGGACGTCGTGGCCCGCCATCCGCATGTACCGGCTGAAGACGTCGGAGGGGACGCCGAAGCCGGCGACGTGTCCGAGGTGGCGGGGGCCGTTGGCGTAGGGCCACGCGACCGCCGAGAGGATGTGGGCCATGGGCACCGATCCTAGTGAGCGGGCCCGGCAGCGCTGACCGCGTCGGGCCCCGGCCCGGGCCAGGGGCGCCGGTCAGGGCGGCAGCAGGCGCACGAGCCGGTCGTCGCCGTCGCGCGGCTGCCCCCGCCCGTCGGTGTTGTTCGTCAGCACCCACAGCGCGCCGTCGGGGCCGACGGCGACGTGCCGCAGGCGGCCCAGCTCGCCGACGAGGTGGGCGACGGGCTCGCCCGCCGGCGCGCCGTCGGCCCAGGGGACCTCCCACAGCCGCGCGCCACGGAGCGCGGCCACCCAGACGGCGTCGTCGGTCACCGCGAGCCCGCTGGGCGAGGCGACCTCCGTCGTCCACGTCACGACCGGGTCCACGAACCCGGGCCCGCCGCCGTCGCCCTCGACCTCCGGCCAGCCGTGGTTGCCGCCGGGTTCGACGACGTTGAGCTCGTCCAGCCGGTTCTGCCCGAACTCGCTCGCGACGAGAGTGCCGTCGGTGTCCCAGCCGAGGCCCTGCACGTTCCGGTGCCCCAGGCTCAGCACCGGGCTGCCGGGGACGGGGTTGCCGGGCGCGGGCTCGCCGTCGGCGGTGACCCGCAGGATCTTCCCCGCCAGGGACGCGGGGTCCCCGCTCGCGCCGCGGGCCTGGGCGTCGCCCGTCGCGACGTACAGGTACCCGTCCGGCCCGAACGCGATCCGGCCGCCGTTGTGGGTGCCCTCCGCGGGGATCCCGGTCAGCACCGGCTCCAGCGGCCCGAGGGTGCCGGCGGCGGGGTCGAGCGGGGCCCGCACCACCTCGTTGCCGTCCGGCGTCGTGCGGTACAGGTACACCGGGAGGGTCGCCGCCCCCGCGTCGGCGTCCTCGGGCACCGCGTCCTCGGGCACGGTCACGCCCAGGAGACCGCCCTCGCCCCGGGTGGCCGTCCCCGCGACGAGCTCCTCGGCACCCGGCCCGGTCAGCGTCACCAGGCCGGTGTCCCGCAGCAGCAGCACCTGCGCGGCGTCGCGCAGCGTCACGAGCACGGCGCCGCCGGGCAGGAACGCCAGGTCCCACGGGGCGCTGAGACCGGTGACCACGTCCTGCGGCGCCGCCGTCGCCGCCGGCAGGTCGGGACCCGGCACCCCCGTCGGCGGCGCCGGGGACGGGGCGGGCTCGGCCGTGGTGGGAGCGGGCGGGGACGTGCGCTGTCCCGTCGGTGTCGCGACCGTCGGCGTCCGCTCGGGCTCGGCGGCGCACGCTGTCAGGGCGAGCACCGCGACAGCGACGACGGCGCCGCGGCGGAGCCGGTCGGCGGGAGCCGCGGTGACCGGTCCGGGCACCACCGCTCCCACGGCCCGCCTGCCCGTGGTGCGGCGTCCTCGCATGACCGGCCCTCCGCCCTGTGTCGTGCCCGGTCCAACGCGGCGCGGGGGCCGAGCGTTCCCCGGCCTACCCTGGGCCCATGAGCGACAGCCTGGAGACCGACCCGACGGCCCGCCGCGCACTGCTCGTCGTCGACGTCCAGCCGACCTTCTGCGAGGGCGGCGCCCTCGGCGTGGACGGCGGGCACGCCGTCGCGCGCGGCGTGGCCGCGTTCGCCGCCGCCCGGCGCGACGACTACGCCCTGGTCGCCACGACCCAGGACTGGCACATCGAGCCCGGCGACCACTTCAGCCACGCCCCCGACTTCGTGGACAGCTGGCCGCCGCACGGCGTCGCCGGGACCGACGAGGCCGAGCTGCACCCCGAGCTGGCCGACCTCCGGCCCGACGTCAGCGTGCGCAAGGGCCAGTTCGCCGCCGCCTACTCCGGCTTCGAGGGCGTCGACGAGCAGGGACGGGAGCTGGCCGCGCTCCTGCTCGACGCGGGGACGACGCACGTCGACGTCGTCGGGATCGCCGAGTCGCACTGCGTCCTGGCGACCGCACTCGACGCCGTCCGGCTCGGCTTCCGCACGCGCGTCCTGACGGACCTCACCGTGCCGGTCACTCCGGAGCAGGGCACCGCCGCGCGCGAGCGCATGGCGGCCCACGGGGTCCAGCTCCTCCCGTCGACGGCTCTGTGAGCCGGGGCCGGGCCCGCGCTCAGCGGGCGCGCGCCGTCAGGGCCGCGGCGTAGAGCTCCCGCTTGGGGACGCCGGCGGCCTGCGCGACCTCCGCGACGACGTCCTTGAGGCGCTCGCCGGCGTCCGCGCGCGCCAGGACCTCCGGCGCCAGGTCGGCCACGTCCGGGGCGGCCTGCGCGGGTGCCCCGCCGACGACGACGCAGATCTCCCCGCGGACGTCCCGGCCCTCCGCCCACGCCACGAGCCCGCCCAGGGTGTCGCGCACGACCTCCTCGTAGGTCTTCGTCAGCTCCCGGCACACGGCGGCGGGCCGGTCCGCGCCGAGCACCTCGGCCATCGCGCCGAGGGTGTCGGCGAGGCGGTGCGGCGCCTCGAAGAACACGGTGGTGCGCGGGTCGCGCGCGAGCGTGCCGAGCACCCGGCGCCGGTCCCCGGCACGGCGGGGCAGGAAGCCCTCGAAGCAGAAGCGGTCCGTCGCCAGCCCGGAGACCGCGAGCGCCGTGAGCACCGCGCTGGGGCCGGGGGCGGCGGTCACCGGCAGGCCCGCCTCGACCGCCGCGCGCACGAGCGTGAAACCGGGGTCCGACACGGTCGGCATCCCGGCATCGGACACCACCAGGACGGTCCCCCCGCCGCGGACCACCTCGAGCAGCTCCGCGGTGCGCGCCGTCTCGTTGTGCTCGTGGTGGCTCAGCACCCGGCCGCCGACGGCGACCCCGAGCCGCTGCGCCAGGCCGTGCAGGCGCCGGGTGTCCTCCGCCGCGACGACGTCGGCCGTCGCCAGGAGCCGCCGCAGTCGGGGCGAGGCGTCCTCCGGGTCCCCGATCGGCGTCGCCGCCAGCACGACCTGTCCCGTCCCCGCTCCCATGCGCGCCAGGGTACGGCCCGCCCCCGCGTCCCCCGCGTCCCCGGCGCCCGACCCGCCCCCGCGTCCGCGGCGCCCGACCCGCCCCCGCCTACCATGACGCGGGTGACGACCACGCGGGGGGCCACCACCGCTCCCGACGCCCGGCTCGCCGCGCCCTCGCCCGGCGAGCGCGCGACCCGCAGCAGCCTCGGCTGGGCCGTGACCGTCGCCGTGACCGCACTCGGCGCCGCGCTGCGCCTGCCCGCCCTGGACCGGCCCGGCACGCTCGTCTTCGACGAGACCTACTACGTCAAGGACGCCTGGACCCTCGTCTCCCTCGGCTACGAGACGCAGTGGCCCGGCGACAAGGACGACGTCGACGCCGCCTTCGCCGCCGGGGACGTGGACGCGTACTCGACCGAGGCCTCCTACGTGGTGCACCCCCCGGTCGGCAAGCTCCTCATCGGCCTGGGCATGAGGCTCGTCGGGGCGGACACCGCCGCGGGGTGGCGGATCGCCGCCGCCGTCGCGGGGGTCCTGGCCGTCCTGCTCGTCACCCGCGCCGGGATGCGTCTGCTCGGCTCGGTGTGGGCCGGCGGGCTGGCCGGCCTGCTCCTCGCCGTCGACGGCTCGGCGATCGCGCACTCCCGCACGGCGCTCCTGGACGGGTTCCTCATGGCGCTCGTGCTGGGCGCCTTCACCGCCCTGCTCGTCGACCGCGACGCCGCCCGCGCCCGCCTGACGCGTCTGACCGCCCCACCCCGTGCGCCGTCGCGGTGGGGGCCCGCCCTCGGTCTGCGACCCTGGCGCGTCGTCGCCGGCGTGCTGCTCGGGCTCGCCGTGGGGACCAAGTGGTCCGCACTGGCGTTCGTCGCCGTGCTCGGTCTGCTCACCGTCGGCTGGGACGCCGTCGCCCGGCACCGGGCCGGGGTGCGGCGCCCGGTGTCCGGGGCCCTGCGCCGCGACGCCCTGCCCGCCTTCGTCTCGACGGTCGGCGTCGGCGCCCTCGCCTACCTCGCCTCGTGGACGACGTGGTTCCGGTCGCCGGACGCCTACGGGCGGCAGTGGGCCGCGGACCACCCCGGCGACGGCGTGACGTGGCTGCCGGAGGCCCTGCGGTCCCTCGTGAAGTACCACCAGGACATGTGGGGCTTCCACACCACGCTGACCGCGGAGCACTCCTACGCCGCCCACCCCGCCGGCTGGCTGCTGCAGCTGCGCCCGACGAGCTTCTTCTACGAGTCACCGGAACCGGCCCGGGCGCTGTGCGGCGCGGACCGCTGCTCCCAGGCCGTCACCTCGCTCGGCAACCCGCTGGTGTGGTGGTTCGCGACGGCCGCCGTCGTCGCCTGCCTGTGGTGGGTGGTGCGCCGACGCGACGGCGTGGCCGTGGCCTGCCTGTCCGGGCTGGTCGCCGGCTGGCTGCCGTGGTTCGTCTACGCCGAGCGCACGATCTTCACCTTCTACGCCGTCGTGCTGGTGCCCTGGCTGGCGCTCTCGCTGGCGTACGCCACGCAGCGCCTCCTCGCGGCCGCGGGCCGGCGGCCCGACTGGCTCCCGGCCACCCGCGTCCTCGTCGGCGCCGCGGTCCTCGCGACGGTCGCCGTCGGGCTCTGGTTCTGGCCCCTGTGGTCGGCGCAGGTCATCCCGTTCCGGGTCTGGCAGATGCACATGTGGCTGCCCGGCTGGGTGTGAGGCCGCGCCGTCGCTCAGTCCGCGTCGGGCGGCACCGGGAGACCGAGGTGCGCCCACCGCGCCCGCTCCGCGGCGAGCCGGGCGGCGAAGGAGGACCAGGAGGTGGCCCCCGCCCCGCTCCACGCCGCCTCCGCGACCGCGGCCAGGTCCGGCAGGAGCGCGGCGAAGAGCCCCTCACGGGTGCCGCCGTGCACCCCGCCGAGGACCACCTCGACGCCGCGGACCGCCTCCCGCGGCAGCCCCGCGGCCCCGGCGAGGGCGAGGGGGTCGGCCTCCCAGCGCTCGCGCAGGGACACGGCACGGTCGCCCAGGTCGAGGACCGGCGGGGACAGCACGAGGACGGCACCCTGCGCGACGGCGGGCCCCAGCGCCGGATCCGCGACGTCACGGACCTGGAGGAGGTGGCCCAGGTGCCCGCCGGCGCCGAGGGCGCTCGCGGCGCACTGCCAGGCCATGACGACGGCGCCCGCCGCCGCGACGTCGTCGGCGGCCCGGCCGATCCGTTCCCCGCAGCCCCGGCCCACCTCGTCCGCCGCGGCGGGCCGCCCGCCCACGTGGACGACGTGCGCGCGCGTCGTCGCCGCGACGCGGCCGAGCACCTCGGCGGTCCGCGCGTCCGGCAGGGCCTCGCCGGCGACGTCGATCTCCGGGACGACGGCGATCTGGCGCGCGGTCGCGTAGGCCTGCAGCTCGGCGAAGGCGCCCGCGACCTCGCCGGCCTCGTCCAGGAAGTCGGGCAGCCACGCCACCGTGTCGGCGACGCGGATGTGCAGCACGTTCAGCTTGACGGTGGCCATGACGTTGACGAGCGCCTGGGCGTCGGGCAGCGCGAGCGGGTGGTCCGACACGTCGACCAGCAGGCCGCGCCACGCCAGGCGCGGGTGGTCCACGACCGTCCCACCCCTGACGTAGGGCCACGGCGCGGCGGGGACCGCCATCTGCAGGAGGGACGCCGCCGCCCGGACGAGCCCGGCTGCGCTGAGCGCGACGACCTCCACCCGGTGCTCGTCGACCGTGAGCCGGTAGGCCTCCGCGGCCAGCCCGTCGGGCAGCGCCGGGTCGGCACCGAGGGTCGTGAGGGCGCTCGGGACGTCCTGCCCGCCGAGGAGCCTCAGGACGATGCTGCCCGGGGCGCCGTCGTCGGTGTGGACGACGGCGACCGGCACCTCGGTCAGGTGCCCGATGCGCGCCGCGACGAGCACGGCGACGGCGACCGCGTCGGGCTCCTCCCCCACGACGACCCGCACGTCCGGGGTCAGGAGGAACGGGTGACCGGGTGCGGGGCGCACCGTCACCGGCGCAGGCAGGATGCCCAGCGCGTCCATGGCTCTCCCGTCGGTCCCGCCCCCGCGAGGGCCCAGCGTAGGCCGGAGGTCCTGGCACCGGCAGCCGCCGGGCGGGCGACGCGGGCGTGGGTCCTTCGCCCCTGGCACCCTCCGCCCGGGGATGAGGACGCTGGAGGTGGTCGCACACCCTGCAGCCGCCGGCGCGAGGGGAGGAGATCCGATGACCGTCGTCCGGCTCGACCTGGCGGTGCACGTGCTCGCACCGGTGCACGCCGTCTTCGAGCACTGCCTGGACCCGCGCCGCATCTACGCGGACGACCCCTCCCACACCGTCACCGAAGCGGAGGTGGCCGAGGGTGGCGTCGGCACCCGCGCGCACCTCGTCGCGCGGCTCGGCCCGCTCACCGAGCACATCGCCCTGGAGTACGTCGAGGTCGTCCCCGACCGCAGGATCGTGATCGACGCCCACCCGGCGCCGCGCCCGCTCACGCCGGCCGACGACGGCCCAGGCGTCGCCACCGGAGGTCGGCTCTGCCGGCTCACGTGGACGTGGACGTTCACCCCCGATGCCGACGGCACCTTCGTGACCGTCCTGGTCGTGGAGCACGACGCCCCGCCGTGGGAGCACACCCTCGACGTCGTGACCGCGCACGGCGGGACGCACGCCTTCTCGGCACAGGTGCTGCGCCGCCTGCACCGCATCAAGCTCGCCGTCGAGCACGAGACCGGCGCCCCGGCCGGGGCGTGACCGTCCTCCCGGACGGGCGAGGGAACGACGAAGGCGGGACGTCAGAT
>JACIXM010000366.1 GCA_014360395.1 Actinotalea sp. | reverse complement strand
GATCCGCACGTGCAGCTCCGACGGCGCCGCCTCCGCGCAGGAGCGGCGGATGAGCTTCTTGAGGTGGTCCTCGACGTCGTACTCGGCCAGGCACGGCTCGCAGTCCGCCAGGTGCTGCCGGATGCGGTCGCCGTGCACCTCGTCGACCTCCTCGTCGAGGAACTCGAACAACCGGGACAGCGCCTCGGCGCAGTCCACGGGACCGTCCGTGGGCGTGGTCGGCACCTCGTTCACCGGTCCCCTCCCTCCGTCGACGCCGGGACGAGTCCGCGCTCGCGCGCGTAGTCGGTCAGGAGCTCGCGCAGCTGGCGCCGGCCGCGGTGCAGGCGGGACATCACCGTCCCGATCGGGGTGCCCATGATCTCGGCGATCTCCTTGTACGCGAACCCCTCGACGTCGGCGAGGTACACCGCGATGCGGAACTCCTCGCCGATCGACTGCAGGGCCTCCTTGACGTCCGAGTCCGGCAGGTTGTCCAGGGCCTCGGCCTCAGCCGACCGCAACCCGGTCGACGTGTGCGACGCGGCCCGGGCGATCTGCCAGTCCTCGATCTCGTCCGAGCCGGACTGGAGGGGCTCCCGCTGCTTCTTGCGGTAGCTGTTGATGAACGTGTTCGTGAGGATGCGGTACAGCCAGGCCTTGAGGTTCGTGCCCGGGCGGTACTGGTGGAAGGCGGCGAACGCCTTGGCGACCGTCTCCTGCACGAGGTCCTCGGCGTCCGCCGGGTTCCGGGTCATCCGCAGCGCCGCGGAGTAGAGCTGGTCGACGTAGACGAGCGCGTCGCGCTCGAAGCGCTCGGCGCGCGCGCCGTCGTCCTCCTCGGTCGGCGCCCGGTGCGTGTCCTCGCTCATCAGGAGCGAGCCTAGCCCTCCGCCGGTCACGGGGTCGCCGCTCGGTGGCGCGGTCCCCACGGCCACTGCGCTGCACACCGTCATGCCACTGCGAACGTCGCTCGGCGGCGGCCGCATTCCCGGCGGGTCCACCGAGGCCCTGTCCCGTCCGCCGGGCGACAGGCAGGGCGAGCGACTAGCGTGATCGGCGAACGTCCGTCGTGGAGAAGGAGACGTCCATGCTCGTCCGGCGCATCGCACGACCTCTGCTGGCCTCCGCCTTCGTCGCCGACGGCGTCGACGCCGTCCGTCGCCCGGAGGCGCACGTCGACCGGGCCGAGGAGGCCTACCGGCGCCTCGCGACCCGCGTGGACCTGCCCCCCGTCGAGCGCCGCAGGATGACGACCGCCGTCCGCCTCCACGGCGCTGCCGTCACGCTGGCCGGCGTCGCCCTCGCGGTCGGGCGCGCGCCGCGGACCGCGGCCCTGACGCTGGCGCTCCTGACGGCCCCGGTCGCCGCCGCCCACGCGCCCTGGCCCGAGCCCGGCGCCTCCGGCAACCCGCTGTCGCGCCTGCGGGCCGCCTCCGGGACCGAGGGCCTGGAGCGCTTCCTGCGCGACCTGTCGATGGTCGGCGCCACGATCATCGCCGCGGTCGACCTCGAGGGCCGCCCCGGCCTGCGTTGGCGGGCCGGGCACGCGCGCGTCGACCGGACGGCGACGAAGGAGGCGCGCGCTGCCGTCGCCGACGCCCGTCGGGAGGTCCGCGCGGCCCTCAAGGAGGCCCGCCGCGTCACGTCGTGAGCGGGCCCGCGACCCTGTGCCGCCGGCGGACGGGACCGGTCCGCGTCGGAGCCCGCCGG
>JACIXM010000365.1 GCA_014360395.1 Actinotalea sp. | reverse complement strand
GCGACGGGCCGCGCCCCGCGCCCTCCAGCCCCGAGGAGCGCCCGGCGCCCGCCGCCCAGGCCCGCCGCTCCCCCGCCCAGGCCACGCCGACGACGCCGCGCGAGCCGTCGAGCGAGCAGGCCGGCGCGCCGGTCGCCGCCGCCCAGCCCGCCACGGCCCCGTACGCCGAGCAGCCCGCATCCCGGCTGGAGAACCGCGACGTGCCCGAGCCGGCGGTCGAGCGCCTGCGCGGCCCCGCAGCCCGCGTGGTCCAGAACATGGAGTCGAGCCTCGCGGTGCCGACGGCCACGTCCGTGCGCGCCGTGCCGGCCAAGCTCATGGTCGACAACCGGACGGTCATCAACAACCACCTCACCCGCACGCGCGGCGGCAAGGTGTCCTTCACCCACCTCATCGGCTACGCCGTCGTCGAGGCGCTCTCCGAGATGCCCCAGATGAACGCCGGCTACACCGAGGTCGACGGCAAGCCCGCCGTCGTCCAGCCGGGCGCGGTGAACTTCGGCCTCGCCATCGACCTCGCCAAGCCGGACGGCACGCGCCAGCTGCTCGTCCCGAGCATCAAGGGCGCGGACCGGATGGACTTCGGGCAGTTCGTCGCCGCCTACGAGGACCTCGTGCGCCGCGCGCGCGGCGGGAAGCTGACCGCCGAGGACTTCGCCGGCACCACGATCACGCTGACCAACCCCGGCACGATCGGGACGGTGCACTCCGTGCCGCGCCTCATGGCCGGCCAGGGCACCATCGTCGGCGTCGGCGCCATGGACTACCCCGCCGAGTTCCAGGGTGCCTCCGACGAGCAGCTCGCCCGCCTCGGCGTCTCCAAGGTCCTCACGCTCACCTCGACCTACGACCACCGGATCATCCAGGGCGCCCAGTCCGGGGACTTCCTGCGGGTCATCGCGGCGAAGCTGCTGGGCGAGGGCGGTTTCTACGACCGGGTCTTCGCGGCCGTGCGCGTGCCGTACGAGCCGGTGCGGTGGGTCCGGGACAACACCGTGGACGCCGACACCGAGGCCGCCAAGCCGGCCCGGATCGCCGAGCTCATCCACGCCTACCGGTCGCGCGGCCACCTCATGGCCGAGACCGACCCCCTGGCCTACCGCCAGCGGCGGCACCCCGACCTGGACATCCAGAACCACGGTCTGACCCTGTGGGACCTGGACCGGGTCTTCCCGACCGCCGGCTTCACCGGCAAGCCCCGGGCGACCCTGCGGGAGATCCTCGGCCTGCTGCGCGACTCCTACTGCCGCACCATCGGCGTGGAGTACATGCACCTGCAGGACCCGCGCCAGCGCCGCTGGCTCCAGGAGCGCCTGGAGGCGGGCTACGCACGGACGCCGCGCGAGGACCAGCTGCGGATCCTGCGCCGCCTCAACGCCGCCGAGGCGTTCGAGACGTTCCTGCAGACGAAGTTCGTCGGGCAGAAGCGGTTCTCGCTCGAGGGCGGGGAGTCGCTCATCCCGCTGCTGGACGGCATGCTCTCGCGGGCCGCCGAGGGCGGCCTGGACGAGGTCTGCGTCGGCATGTCCCACCGGGGCCGGCTCAACGTCCTGGCGAACATCGCGGGCAAGAGCTACGGGCAGATCTTCGCGGAGTTCGAGGGCAACCAGGACCCCAAGAGCGTCCAGGGCTCCGGCGACGTGAAGTACCACCTGGGCACCGAGGGCACGTTCACCGCGGAGTCGGGGGCGACGACGGGCGTGTACCTCGCGGCCAACCCGTCGCACCTGGAGGCGGTCGACCCGGTGCTCGAGGGCGTCGTCCGGGCGAAGCAGGACCGCATCGACCTCGGCGGAGACGGCTTCTCGGTGCTGCCGGTCCTCATCCACGGCGACGCGGCCTTCGCGGGCCAGGGCGTCGTCGTCGAGACGCTCAACCTCGCGCAGCTGCGCGGGTACCGCACCGGCGGCACGGTCCACGTCATCGTGAACAACCAGGTGGGCTTCACCACCGGTCCGTCGTCGTCGCGCTCGACCTACTACACGACCGACGTCGCCAAGGGCCTGCAGGTCCCGATCTTCCACGTGAACGGGGACGACCCCGAGGCGTGCGTCCGGGTCGCCGAGCTGGCGTTCGAGTTCCGCGAGGAGTTCGCCCGGGACGTCATCATCGACATGGTCTGCTACCGGCGTCGCGGCCACAACGAGGGCGACGACCCGTCGATGACGCAGCCGCTCATGTACAACCTCATCGAGGCCAAGCGCTCGGTGCGCAAGCTCTACACCGAGTCGCTCGTCAGCCGCGGCGACATCACCGTCGACGAGGCGGCCCAGGCGCTGCAGGACTACCAGGCGCAGCTCGAGCGGGTCTTCACCGAGACGCGCGAGGGCGTCACGCCGCCGGCCAGCACCGAGCCCGTGGCCGGGCTGGAGCGCCCGGAGTCCCAGCTCGAGGACGCCGGGACCATGGTGGGCTGGCGGACGGCCGTGGAGCCGGAGGTGCTGCACCGCATCGGCCGAGCGCACGTCCGGCCGCCGCAGGGCTTCACCGTGCACCCGAAGCTCGAGCAGCTG
>JACIXM010000364.1 GCA_014360395.1 Actinotalea sp. | reverse complement strand
TCGAGGACCACCTCAAGAAGCTCATCCGCCGCTCCTGCGCGGAGGCGGCGCCGTCGGAGCTGCACGTGCGGATCCGCCAGCAGCTCACCGTGCTGCGGGCCCAGGTCGGCGACCTGTAGTCCGGCGGGACCGGTTCACGACCGGGTCCTGCTCACCGGCGGGGGCCGGGGACGAGAGAGGGCGGCGGGTCCGTCCGGACCGGCCGCCCTCGTCTCACGCGTTGGGTCGCTTGCCGTGGTTGGCGGCGTTGCCCTTGCGGGACCGGCGCTTGCGTCCGCGCTTGCTCATCGTGACTCCTCGTGGGTGGGTCGTGGGCTCCCGGGCGGGCCGGGCACACAAGGGGTCATCGTCCCACACCTGCGCTCCCGTCCCCGCATCGGGTCGTGGCCACGGAAGGCTCAGGTGGGCGGCCCTGTCGTCCGATAGAAGGGGCGTGAGCACCACGACCCAGTCCGTCATCCCCCTGCTGCACGCGCTCGGCGGCTCCAACGCGTCGGACCTGCACTGCAAGGTCGGTTCGCCGCCGCGTCTGCGGGTCGACGGCCGGCTGCGTCGCCTCCAGGTCCCGACGCTGACGCCGGAGGACACCGAGCACATGCTCCAGGAGGTGCTGCCGGAGAACCTGCGCGCGAGCTTCTCGGAGACGCACGAGGCGGACTTCGCGTACTCGCTGTCCGGCGTGGGGCGCTTCCGCGTCAACGCCTACCAGGCGCGGGGGACGTTCGGGCTGGTGTTCCGTCGGGTGGCCCAGGGGGCCCAGACGCTCGTCGAGCTCGCGCTGCCGGAGGTCGTGGGGGAGCTCGCGCTGGAACCGCGCGGCCTGATCCTCGTCACCGGGCCGACCGGCTCCGGCAAGACGACGACGCTCGCCTCGATGGTCGACCTCATCAACACGTACCGCGAGTGCAACATCGTCACGATCGAGGACCCGATCGAGATCCTGCACTCGGACAAGAAGGCCATGATCTCCCAGCGCGAGGTCCACCACGACACCGCGGACTTCACCGTCGCCCTGCGCGCCGCGATGCGCCAGGACCCGGACGTGATCCTCGTCGGCGAGATGCGCGACGTGGAGACGGTCCGTGCGGCCCTGTCGGCAGCGGAGACCGGGCACCTGGTCATGTCGACGCTGCACACCATCGACGCCCAGGAGACGATCAACCGCATCGTCGACTTCTTCCAGCCGCACGAGCAGAAGCAGATCCGCCACGCCCTCGCCCAGGCGCTACGGGGGATCGTCTCCCAGCGTCTGGTGCGCCGGGCGGACGGCCAGGGACGGGCCGCCGTCGTCGAGGTCATGGTGAACACCGGCCGGACCGCGGAGGCGATCCAGGAGCCCTACGACAACCCGCCGATCGAGGACCTCATCGCCGACGGTGAGTTCTACAAGATGCAGACGTTCGACCAGCACCTCTTCCAGCTGGTCCGTGACGGCGTCATCACGTACGACGACGCGCTGACCGTGTCCACCAAGCCGCAGGACCTCACGGTCCAGCTGCGCGGGGCCGGCGTGGTGCACTGACGCCGGTCGCCACCGGGTCGGCCGCCCGCCGCCCGCCGCCCGTGCGGCGGGCGTCAGGCGTCGTCGTCGGGCAGGCCGAGCCAGCGGTGCCAGCCCCCGTGCAGGACCAGCCAGGCCATGAGCCCGTAGCCGGCCTGGCCCGGGGTGCGTCCGTCGCCGCCGGCGAGGTCCATGAGCCACTGCTCGTGCTGCACGAGCGGGGTGAACGTGTCGACGTACGGCACGTGCCGCCGGCGCGCCACGTCGCCGAAGGCGGCGGACAGCTCGGCCTGCCGCTCGGAGGCCTCCAGCGTCGTCGGGGGCGGCCCGACGACGAACGTGTGGATGCGCCGCTGCTCGGCCACGTCGAGGACGTTCGCCAGGTTGAGGCGGCTGCGGGCCAGGGAGATCCCGCCGCCCAGGTCGGCGTGGCTCAGGCCGATCACGAGGCGCGGCTCGACCGTGGGGTCCTGACCGAGGCGCGGCGTCGTCTCGGCCTCCCAGCGGGCGCTGAGGGCGGACGTCGTCTCACCGGGTACGGCGAGCGGCATGACGAGCGCGGGCGGCTGCGTCGGGGTCCGTGCGGCGACCCGGCCGACCCAGCCGAGCGCCTTCGGGTCCCCGTACCCGGCGACGAGCTCGTCGCCGACGACGCAGATGCGCAACGCGCGGTCCGTCACCGTTCCTCCTGTGGGTCGTGCGGCCAGTCTGGCGCAGACGTGCGACGGACCGGCGGCGGCACGCTGGGCGCCCGCCGCCGGTCCGTCGTCGTCACCGGTCGAACGCCGCCTGGACGAGGGCGGTCTGCTCGCGCAGGTGCGTCTTGGCGGAGCCGGCCGCCGGCGAGGCGGACGCGGGGCGGGAGACCAGCGCCACGTCCCGGCCCAGGAGCTCCCGCAGCTGCGGCGCGAGGTGGCTCCACGCGCCCTGGTTGGCGGGCTCCTCCTGCACCCAGACGACCTCGGCGTCGCCGAAGGCGTCCAGGGCGTCCCGCAGCGCCTCCGTGTCGAGCGGGTACAGCTGCTCCAGCCGCACCAGGGCTGTCCGGTCGTCGCCGCGCTTGGCGCGCTCCGCCAGCAGGTCGTAGTAGACCTTGCCGGCGCACAGGACGACGCGGTCGACGCCGTCGCGCTGGTCCGGGCCGAGGTGGCTCTCGGGGATGACCGTGCGGAACGTGCCCGTGGTGAAGTCCTCGACCGCGGACGCCGCCGCCTTGAGCCGGAGCATCGACTTCGGGGTCGCCACCACGAGCGGGCGGCGCGGCCGGTCGTACGCCTGCCGCCGCAGCAGGTGGAAGTAGGACGCGGGCGTGCTCGGCATCGCCACCGTCATGTTGTCCTCCGCGCAGAGCTGGAGGAAGCGCTCGACGCGGGCCGAGGAGTGGTCCGGGCCCTGGCCCTCGAAGCCGTGCGGCAGGAGGAGCACCACGGACGAGCGCTGCCCCCACTTCTGCTCCGAGGAGGAGATGAACTCGTCGATGATCGTCTGCGCGCCGTTGACGAAGTCCCCGAACTGCGCCTCCCAGAGCACGAGCGCGTCGGGACGCTCGACGGAGTAGCCGTACTCGAAGCCGAGGGCGGCGAACTCCGAGAGCGAGGAGTCGTAGACCCAGAACTTGGCCTGGTCGCTGGCGAGGTA
>JACIXM010000363.1 GCA_014360395.1 Actinotalea sp. | reverse complement strand
ACCGGCGGGCCGGCGGCACCGTCCGCCGGCCCGGCCGGCGTCGACCCGGGGGCGGCGACGGGGTGAGGCGCGGTCGTGCTCACGGCGCGGGCTCCAGAGCTGCCACAGGTCGCTCGGCGGTGGTCCTGCGGTCGAGCTCCCGCAGCCGGGCGTCGTCGTCGGCGTCGGCCTCGGCGTCCCCGTAGCAGACGTCGTCGAAGAGCCGCGCCGCGGCCGCGAGCTCCGCCGCGCAGCCCGGCAGCCGCGCCCCCGCCTCCTGCGCTCCCTCGTGAGCGGTGCGCCCGGGCCGTTCCTCGAGGATCACGCGCTCCTCCAGGGAGCGCAGGACGGCGCGGAACCGGTCCAGCACGGCGCCGGACCAGTCGCCCGCGGCGGCCAGGGCGTCGGCGCTCGACCGGAGCTCGGCGGCGGTGCGCGTGTCGTCGCCGAACACGTCGACGGAGGCCCGGGCGTCCCGGCGCGCGCGACGGACGGGCCCGGCGACCGCCAGCGCCACGACGGCGGCGACGACGACCGCGGTCGTCAGGACCAGGGCGGCGAACCTCGGGTCGACGTCCGTCGCCGAGACCTGGAGCTCGGCGAAGCGCTCGCCGAGCCACCGCAGGGCCTCCAGGAGCAGGTTCGGGCGCTCGGTGTAGACCGGGTCGCTGAGCTCGATCTCCGCCCACCGTCGGGCCGTGGCGGCGTCCGGCTCGACGGGGACGTCCCGCAGCACACCCCCCGGACGGATCACGGCCGACCGGGCGGGGAGGCGTCGTCGGCGTCCGCCCGGGCGGCGGCTTCGGCGGCGCGGGCCAGGTCGACGTCCAGACCCTCCCGTCGGATCCGCAGGTCGATGTACAGCAGCGCGACGACGGCGGCGAGGAACACGGTCGAGATCGCCTGGACCAGCCCGCTGAGCAGGGTGGTGCTGAACAGGAACACCGGGGAGGTCGGGTCGGGGTTGGCGATCATCGCGACGACCGACACCGGGACGGCGAGCACCTGGCCGACGATGGCGACGACGACCGACGCCAGCAGGTAGATGCCGAGGATCCGCCAGAAGCTGCCCCGGGTCAGCCGCCAGGCCCGCTTGACGGTCGCCCACACACCGTTGCCCTCCAGCACGAGCGCCGGCGGCAGCAGCAGGAGGCGGAAGCCGATCCACACGCCGAGGGCGATCGCGGCCGGGCCGAGCACCAGGAGCGCGGCGACGGCGAGCCCGGGCTGGTCCGCGGCCGCGAGCACCGCGACGACGCCGACGACGCCGACGGCCAGCACGACGAGCGCCACCATCTGCAGGATCGCCAGGACGAGCAGCAGGAGGGTGCGCCGCCAGTGCCGGTGCCAGAGCTCGGCGACCGTGACCTTCTGGCCGATCACCGACCGGCTCACCGACCCGGTGAGCAGTCCGGTCAGGACGGCGCCGGCCACGAGCAACCAGGGCAGCAGCCCGACCGTCGCCAGGCTGCCGGCGAAGGCCTCGGTGACGCCGAGCTGGCCGGTCGGGTCCAGGTCCGCAGTCGTCCCGGCCGCCGCACGCAGGAACGCGGGAAGGAGCGCCCACTGCGTCAGCGCGCCCAGCACGCTCATGGCCAGGACCACCACGGCGGAGAACCCGAACATGACGCGGGGGTTGGCCCGGATCGCCCGGAAGGCGCCGTCGTAGATCTCGGTCATGCTCAGGGGCCGTAGCGGGATGATGCCGGGCTGGACCGGCGGCGGTCGGAACGCGCCGGCGTCGGGCGTCCCGTACCGGGGCTGTCCGTACTGCTGCCCGTACTGGGCTGCGCCGTAGCCCTGGGGTGGGTACTGCTGGGGTGGGTACTGCTGGGCGCCGTACTGCGGTGCGCCGTACTGGGGTGCGCCGTACTGGGGTGTGCCGTACTGGGGCGCGCCGTCCTGCTGGGGCGGGTACTGCGGGGCCGGGTACTGCGGGGCCGGGTACTGCGGCGTGCCGTGCTGCGGGCCCTGCCCGTCGTGCTGGGCCGGGTCCTGCGGGCTGCCGTCGGCGGGCTGCCTGAACCGGGGCTGCTCGTCCCGGGGCTGGCCGGCGGGGCGGGCCTGCGGGGCGGCGCCGTACTGGGGCGCCCCGTACTGCGGTGCGCCGTACTGGGGTGCCCCGTACTGGGGCGCCCCCGGCTGACCCTGCCCGTACTGCGGGGCGGTGGGCGACGGCCCGTAGCCGATCGCGTCCGACCCCGGCCACGTCGCGTCGCCCCAACCGGTGGGGGCGGGCTCGGGCGTCGCGCCGTCGTCGCGCCGACCGCGGTCGTCACGGTCGGCGTCGCCGGTCCCCGTCACGGTTCCTCCCCTGGACGCTGCGGCACGGTGCGGCGTGAGCGAGCCGCGGCGCCCATCGTGCCACGACCCGGTGACGCGACCGGCGCGGCTCCGGCGCGGCACCCCGGGTGTCGCGCCCGACCGCTCCGGCGCGCCGCGGCGCTGCTCCGCACGGGTGGACCTTCCCCCGTTGCGGAGGGTGGCCGGGCTCGACGGTCGGCCTGCCTGACAGCGGTGTCAGGCCGGGGTGACACCATGGGGCCATGAAGGGACGCATCCTCGTGGTCGACGACGACGTCGCGCTGGCCGAGATGATCGGCATCGTCCTGCGCTCGGAGGGTTTCGAGCCCCTGTTCTGCGACCACGGCGACGAGGCGCTCGCGGCCTTCCGCAGCGGTCAGCCGGACCTGGTGCTCCTGGACCTGATGCTGCCGGGCAAGGACGGCACGGAGATCTGCCGGCTGATCCGCGCGGAGTCCGGCGTGCCGATCGTGATGCTCACCGCGAAGAGCGACACGGTCGACGTCGTGCTCGGCCTGGAGTCCGGCGCGGACGACTACATCCCCAAGCCGTTCAAGCCCAAGGAGCTCATCGCGCGGGTCCGGGCCCGGCTGCGCCGCACCGACGAGCCCACGCCCGAGCACCTGACGATCGGCGACCTGGAGATCGACGTCACGGGTCACCGGGTCACGCGGGACGGCACCGTGATCCCCCTGACCCCGTTGGAGTTCGACCTCCTCGTCGCGCTGGCCCGCAAGCCGTGGCAGGTCTTCACGCGGGAGGTGCTCCTCGAGCGCGTGTGGGGCTACCGGCACGCGGCGGACACCCGTCTGGTCAACGTCCACGTCCAGCGACTCCGGTCGAAGATCGAGCACGACCCGGAGCACCCCGAGATCGTCGTGACCGTGCGTGGCGTGGGCTACAAGGCGGGTACCGGCGGCTCGTGACGGCAGGAGCGGGCCGGTGACGGGGGAGGGACGGAGGGACGGGACGGCCGCGCGTCCCGGGCGGGCGCTGCGGGTCGCCGCCCTGCGCGTGCGCCGCGGCGTCCGCGCCGTGGTCCACCGCTTCCGCGCGTCCCTGCAGCTCCGCGTCATCACGTCGACGCTCGTCGTCGGCATCCTCGCCGTCGCCGCGCTCGGCGGCTTCCTGTCCGGGGCCATCCGGGACGGGCTGTACGAGCAGCGGGTCGCCCAGATCCTCGAGGAGACCGCCCGGTCGACCGAGGCCGCCCAGGCGACCTTCAGCGCGTCCACCGCCTCGACCGGGCCGGAGCTGCAGACGCTCTTCTACGACCTCGTCCCGGCCCTCGCCCTCGGCGGCTCGGGCGAGCGCGAGGTCTTCCTGCGGCGTTCGCCCGGTGACGCCCCTCCGCTCCTGGTCAACGACGTGTCGACCTCCAGCGAGGCCGGCGGCGTGGACCTGGGTGACCTCATCACCGAGGAGCTGCGGGAGGCCGTCCGCGGCGCCCAGGCCCAGCAGTGGATGCCGGTCGGGATCCCGGACGCCGACGGTGGCGAGCTGGTCCCGGGCGTGCTCGTCGGCTCGGTCGTGGAGGTGCCCGCGGTCGGCCGGTACGAGCTCTACTACCTCTACGACGTCTCCGCCCAGCAGCAGACCCTGGCGTTCGTGCAGCAGGTCCTCGCCATCGCCGGGATCGGGCTGGTCGTGCTCGTCGGGGCGATGACCTGGCTCGTGACCCGCCAGGCGGTCCGCCCGGTGCGCAGCGCCGCACGGGTCGCCGAGCGCCTGGCGGACGGCCATCTCACCGAACGCATGCGCGTCAAGGGCGTCGACGAGATGGCGACGCTCGCGCGCTCCTTCAACGAGATGGCCGAGAGCCTGCAGGACCAGATCGTCCGGATGGAGGAGCTCTCCCACCTCCAGCGCCGGTTCGTCTCGGACGTCTCGCACGAGCTGCGGACCCCGCTGACCACGGTCCGCATGGCCGCCGAGGTCATCCATGCGTCCCGCGACGAGCTCGATCCAGCGGCGCGCCGGTCCTCGGAGCTGCTCACGGCACAGCTGGACCGGTTCGAGGCGCTCCTGGCCGACCTGCTCGAGATCAGCCGGTTCGACGCCGGGGCGGCGATGCTCGACGCCGAGCGCCGCGACCTGCGGGACGTCGTCACAGCGGCGGTCGAGCACGTCCTGGTCGTCGCGGAGCGCCGCGGCGTGTGGCTGAGCGTGGACATGCCGGCGGAACCGACCGTGGCCGACGTCGACCCGCGACGCATCGAGCGCATCCTGCGCAACCTGCTGGTCAACGCGGTCGAGCACGCCGACGGCCACCCCGTCGACGTCCGCCTCGCGGGCGACCCCGAGGCGGTGGCCGTGACCGTGCGCGACCACGGGGTCGGGATGACCCCCGAGGAGGTGGAGCACGTCTTCGACCGCTTCTGGCGTGCCGACCCCGCCCGGGCCCGGACCACGGGGGGAACCGGGCTCGGCCTGGCCATCGCGGTCGAGGACGCCCACCTCCACGGCGGGTGGCTGGAGGCCTGGGGCCGCCCCTCCCGTGGCGCCTGCTTCCGGCTCACGGTCCCGCGGCGGGCGGGGATCACGCTCACGTCCTCGCCGCTGCCCCTGGTCCCCGCCCCTGCGTCCCCGGCCCAGGACGCGCCGCCACCGGTCGCCCCCGCCGCGCGACCGCACGAGCTCGACCCGGCGGCCGTGCCCGACCTCGACCGGCTGGAGGCGTGATGCGCGGGTGGCGGACGAGGGACGCGGCCGGCACCGCGGTGCCCGGCCGGCCCGGGCGCGTGCTGCGCGGGCGCGGTCTGGCGCTGGCGGTCGTGTCCGCCGTCGCCGCGCTCGCGGGGTGCGCGACGATCCCCACGTCGGGGCCGATCGGCACCGGCGAGGTGGTGGTGCGCCAGCCCGGCGCGCCCGTGCCGCTGGCCATCGAGCCGGAGCCGAACGCCTCGCCGGAGCAGATCGTCGGGGGCTTCCTGCGTGCGGTCGACGCGGGCATCTTCGACGAGTTCGCGACCGCCCGGCAGTTCCTCGCCTTCCAGGCCTCCTCGGGGTGGGACCCCCGGGCGCGCGCCGTCGTCTACCAGGGCGGTGGCCCGGACATCGTGCGTCAGGAGGACGGCACCGTGCTGGTCACCGTGCCGGTCGCCTCGACCATCGACTCCGGCGGGCGCCTGACGGAGGCGCCGCCGTCCACCCGCGCGGAGGTGGCCTTCGAGCTCGAGCAGGACGGCGGCGGGCAGTGGCGGATCTCCGCGCTGGAGGACGGCGTGCTGCTGTCCTCCCCGACGTTCGAGCAGTTCTTCCGCCGGACACCTGTCTACTTCGCGACCACGGACCTGGAGTACCTCGTCCCCGACGTGCGGTGGTTCGCGACCCGGAACCAGGCCACCGCGGCGGTCGAGGCGCTGCTGGCCGGGCCGTCCCCGTGGCTGCGCGACGCGGTCCGGACCGGCGTGCCGGAGGGGGCCCGGCTCAGCACGACCGCGGTCACGGTGGACCGGGGCGTCGCCCAGGTCGACCTCAGCGTCGAGGCCCGGCTCGCCTCGGCGTCGGAGCGGGCGCTCCTGCAGGCCCAGCTCGACGCGACCCTCATGCGCCAGCAGGGAGTCCTGGTCAACGACGTGAAGATGCTCATCGCCGGCGCGCCCGTCGACCACCCGTCGGTGCCCGAGCTCACGGTGAACCCGGTGCCCGGCCCGGGGCCGTACGTGCTGGTCGACGGCGTGCTGGGGCTCCTGGAGCGCGGCGAGGTGGTCCCGGTGCCGGGCCTCGCGCCCTTCGGGCCCGAGGCCGCCGGTCCGGCCCTGCAGCCCGGTGACGGGCTGGTCGCGGTCCGGCTCGGCAGCACGCGGGTCGCCGTCGTGCCTGACGACGGGTCAGCACCGGTGCCGGTCCTGGAGGGCGCCGGGCTCGTCGACCCGTCCGTGGACCGCTTCGGCTGGATCTGGACCGCCGAGCGCCGCTCGGCGGGGATCCTGCGGGCGGCC
>JACIXM010000362.1 GCA_014360395.1 Actinotalea sp. | reverse complement strand
CCGTCCGGGCCCGCCCCTGCGGAGTGTCCAGCCCTCCTCAGGCCTCGTTCTGCCCGTGGCAGACCTTGTACTTCTTGCCGGAGCCGCAGGGGCACTGCGCGTTGCGGGGCGTCCCCGGGTAGGTCTCCCCGGACTTGTCCGGCGCGACGGCCTGCTCCACCCGGCGGACCACGCCCGCGTCACCGTCGACGCTCGGCGCCGAGTACTGCAGCGGCACCTTCCGCTCGGGTCCGTCGAGGCCCTTCGCCACGATCAGCGGGGCAGCCGCACGGGCCCGCGCCGCGACGGGCGACGGAGCCGGCGCGGGCGTCCCCCCTGCGGCCTCGGCCGGCGCAGCCGCGGCGCCCTCGGCGGGAGCCTCCCCGGCACCGGAGCCGGCCGCGGCTTCCTCCGGCGCGTCGGCGACCTTGACCTCGAGGTTGAACAGGTAGGTGACCGACTCCTCCTTGATGGCCTCGGTCATCGCGGCGAAGAGCTGGAAGCCCTCCCGCTGGTACTCGACGAGCGGGTCGCGCTGGGCCATCGCACGCAGGCCGATGCCCTCCTTGAGGTAGTCCATCTCGTAGAGGTGCTCACGCCACTTGCGGTCCAGGACGGACAGGACGACGCGTCGCTCGAGCTGGCGCAGCGCCTCGGCACCCAGCTGCTCCTCGCGCGCGGCGTAGGCGGTCCGGGCGTCCTGCAGGAGCGGGTCCAGGATGTCCTGGCGCGAGACCCGCGCCTCGCCGCCGGCCGCCTCGACGAGCGCCTCGGCCTCGACCGAGACGGGGAAGACGGCCTTGAGCGAGGTCCACAGACCCTCGAGGTCCCACGTCTCCGGCTGACCGAGGGTCGCGGCGTCGACGTAGCCGGTGACCACGTCGGTGAGGAAGTGCTGGATCTGCTCCTGCAGGTCCTCCCCCTCCAGCACGCGCCGCCGCTCGGCGTAGATGACCGAGCGCTGCCGGGACAGGACGTCGTCGTACTTGAGGACGTTCTTGCGGATCTCGAAGTTGCGGGCCTCGACCTGCGCCTGGGCGCTCTGGATGCCGCGCGTCACCATCTTGCTCTCGAGCGGCATGTCGTCCGGGAAGCCGGCACGGTTCATCATCGACTCGGCCAGGCCCGCGTTGAAGAGCCGCATGAGGTCGTCCGTCATCGACAGGTAGAACCGGGACTCCCCCGGGTCCCCCTGGCGGCCGGAACGTCCGCGCAGCTGGTTGTCGATCCGGCGGGACTCGTGCCGCTCGGTGCCCAGCACGTACAGCCCGCCGAGCGAGACGACTTCGTCGTGCTCGGCCGCGACCGCTGCCTTCGCCTTCTCCAGCGCGTCCGACCAGGCCGCCTCGTACTCCTCCGGCTGCTCGGCCGGGTCGAGCCCGCGGGCCGCCAGCTCCGCGACCGCCATGAACTCGGCGTTGCCGCCGAGCATGATGTCGGTGCCGCGACCGGCCATGTTGGTCGCGACGGTCACGGCGCCCTTGCGCCCGGCCTGCGCGACGATCGCCGCCTCACGGGCGTGCTGCTTGGCGTTGAGCACCTCGTGGGGGACGCCCTGCTTCTTGAGCAGGCGGGACAGCAGCTCGCTCTTCTCGACGCTCGTGGTGCCGACCAGCACCGGCTGGCCGGCGGCGTGCCGCTCCACGATGTCGTCGACGACGGCGGTGAACTTGCCCTCCTCGTTCTTGTAGACGAGGTCCTTGCCGTCGATGCGCTGCATCGGCCGGTTGGTCGGGATCGGCACGACGCCGAGGCCGTAGGTGCTCTGGAACTCGGCGGCCTCCGTGGCGGCCGTACCGGTCATGCCGCTGATCTTGTCGTAGAGGCGGAAGAAGTTCTGCAGGGTGATCGTCGCGAGCGTCTGGTTCTCGGCCTTGATCGCGACGCCCTCCTTCGCCTCGATCGCCTGGTGCATGCCCTCGTTGTAGCGACGGCCCGGCAGCATGCGGCCGGTGTGCTCGTCGACGATGAGCACCTCGCCGTTGAGGATGACGTAGTCCTTGTCGCGCTTGAACAGCTCCTTCGCCTTGATGGCGTTGTTGAGGAAGCCGATGAGCGGCGTGTTGAGGGACTCGTAGAGGTTCTCGATCCCGAGGTAGTCCTCGACCTTGGCGATGCCGGGCTCCAGGACGCCGACCGTCCGCTTCTTCTCGTCGACCTCGTAGTCGACGTCGGCCTTCAGACGCAGCGCGAGCTTGGCGAACTCGGTGTACCACTTGTTGGAGTCCCCGCCCGCCGGGCCGGAGATGATCAGCGGCGTGCGGGCCTCGTCGATGAGGATCGAGTCCACCTCGTCGACGATCGCGAAGTGGTGGCCGCGCTGGACGAGCTCCTCGGGCCGCCACGCCATGTTGTCGCGCAGGTAGTCGAACCCGAACTCGTTGTTCGTGCCGTAGGTGATGTCCGCGGCGTACTGGGCTCGCCGCTCCTCGGGCTTCTGCCCGGCCAGGATGCAGCCGGTGGTCATGCCGAGGAAGCGGAACACCCGGCCCATGAGGTCGCTCTGGTAGCCGGCCAGGTAGTCGTTGACCGTGACGACGTGCACGCCGTTGCCCGTCAGGGCGTTGAGGTACGCCGGGGCCGTGGCGACGAGCGTCTTGCCCTCACCGGTCTTCATCTCGGCGATGTTGCCCAGGTGCAGGGCCGCGCCACCCATGAGCTGCACGTCGAAGTGGCGCATGCCGAGGGTCCGGCCGGACGCCTCCCGCACGGCGGCGAAGGCCTCCGGCAGCAGCCGGTCGAGGCTCTCCCCGTCGGCCAGGCGCGCCTTGAAGCGGTCGGTCTCCTCCCGCAGCTCGGTGTCGCTGAGCTGCCGGAACGGCTCCTCCAGCGCGTTCACCTGGGCGGCCACGCCCTCGAGCTTCTTGAGGGTGCGGCCCTCGCCCATGCGCAGGACCTTGTCGAGGATCGACGGCACGCGTACTCCAGACTCGTCGGCGGACCCGTCCAGGACGGGTGCCGCGTGTGGCGCAGCCCCGCCCGCCGCGTGCGCGCCTCACGGCGGCACGCTCAGCGACGAGGTCGACGCAGACCAGCGTCCATCGTAGGCGAGGCAGCCGGACGCCGGTCACGACGCCACGCGTGGCGCCGCCGCGGCGCGACGACGAGGGTCGCGGACACGAGCAGCAGGCCCCCGAGGACGCCGGCGGGCCCGAGACGCTCCCCGAGCAGCAGCGCCGACAGCACCGCGGCCGTGAGCGGCTCGAGCAGGGCCACGAGGGAGGCGGTCGTCGCCGGGACGGCCCTCAGGCCGCCGAAGTACGCCGCGTACGCCAGCGCGGTCGGCACCACACCCAGGTAGAGCACCAGCCACCAGCCCGCGGGGGCGTCGGGGGCCAGGGCGCCACCGCCCACCAGGGCCAGGGGCAGCAGGAGGACCCCACCGCCGGTGAAGGCCAGACCGGTGAGCAGGACCGGGTCCAGGCCCGGGACCGGCGTCCGGTTCACCATCGTCAGGGCGGCGAAGGAGGCGGCCGCGCCCAGGGCGACCACCGCGCCCACCAGCGGGTCGCCGCCGGTCCGGCCCAGCCCCACGAGCAGGACCAGGCCCAGCACGGCCAGGACGACGGCCAGCACCGTGCGACCGGAGGGCCACCGCCGGGCCAGGGCGGCGGTGGCCGCCGCGACGAGGACGGGGGCAGCGCCCAGCGCCACCACGGTCGCCAGGCTGACGGAGGACCGTCCGACGGCCACGAAGTACGCGCCCTGGTAGGCCGCGGCCAGGACGGCGGTGAGCAGGACCCGCCGCAGCAGGGCCCGGCTCCACGGCACCCTGCCGAGCCTCCCGGCCAGGGCCAGGGCGAGCAGCAGGACGCCTCCCCCGACGGCGAGCCGGTAGGTGGCCACGGTCGGCATCGGCAGGCCGTGGCCGGCCAGCGCGCTGCCGGCCAGCCCACCCGTGCCCCACAGCACCGCGCCGACGACGACGGCGGCGAACCCGGCACGACTCGGCTGCCGCCCCGGGCTCATCGGCCGGGCGGCGTCGGCATCCCGGACAGGTCCGGTTCGGTCGGCCATGGTGTGCCGGATCCTAAGCCGTGCCGGTCAGGGCCCGTCCCGCGTTCAGGCTCGCACCCGCGCGCGCAGCACCGGGGCGAGCGCACCCCGCGACGTCCCGGGGACCGCGACGTCGTCCAGGCCCAGCCAGGTCGCGAGGAGGCGCAGCTCGACGGCCAGCTCCTCGACCGCCTCCGGCGGGGCGCCGGGCTCCAGGTAGGCCCCGGGGACCTCCAGCACCCTGGCCCTGCGGTCCGCCCGCAGGTCCACCCGGGCCGCCACGCGGTCGCCGAGGAGGAACGGCAGCACGTAGTAGCCGTGCACGCGCTGCGCCTGGGGTACGTAGATCTCGATGCGGTACCGCGTGCCGAACAGCTCCTCCAGGCGGCGGCGCTCGAAGACGAGGGGGTCGAAGGGGCTGAGCAGCGCGCGACCGGTCACCCGGCGCGGGAGCGTCGCGTCCCGGTGCCGGTACACGGTCCGGTCCCACGACCGGACCCGCACCGGCACGAGCACCCCGTCCTCCTGGAGCTCGGCCACGGCTCGCGTGACGCGCGGCCCGCGCAGCCGGAAGTAGTCCGCGAAGCACCGGACCGTCCCGATCCCGTGCGCCCGCGCGCCGATCTCGACCAGGGCCCGGAACGCCTCGGCGTCGTCGGGCTGCGCGCGGTCGAGGACCGGTGCCGGCAGCACCCGCTCGGTGAGGTCGTAGAGCCGCTCGAAGGCGGCGTTCCGGCCGGCCGAGGCGACCTCGCCGGTGAAGAACAGCAGCTCGAGCGCCCGCTTGGTGACGCTCCAGCTCCACCCCCAGGCGTCCCGGGGCCGCGGGTGGTCGTGCTCGAGCAGCTCCTGGGCACGGCGTGCGCTCACCGGGCCCACGTCCCGCACGAGCGCCCGCACCTCCTCCACGACGTCCGGGTGCTGGTGGACGACCGAGCGGACCGTCCCCCACGCGTGCTGGGCGTGCTCCCGGCGCCGCCAGCCCAGCAGCGGGTAGGTCTCCGGCGGCACGAAGGACGCCTCGTGCGCCCACGCCTCCACCAGGCGTCGCGGCGCCCGCCCGGTCGCCCGGTCCAGGAGGGTCGTGTCGTACGGACCGAGGCGGGAGAACAGCGGGACGAGGTGCGCCCGCGCCAGGACGTTCACCGAGTCGATCTGCAGCAGCCCGAGCCGGTCGACGACCCGCTGGAGGTCGCCCAGGTGCGGGCGGGCCCGCCGCCCCGGGCCGCCCCCGTCCGCCGTCGTCGGCGCGGGGGGCCACGTCAGGCGCGGACGGTCCAGCCCCTGGGCGCGCACGGCGATGCGGCGCGCGGCAGCGAGGGTCAGCTCCTCCGCGGCGGCAGGGCCCGGCCGGGACGGACCGGGACGCGACGAGGGGCGCGAGGTGGGCACCGGCCCATCCTCGCGCCCCCCGCCGACATGCGGCGCCGCGTCCGGCGGCGCGCCCGTCAGGTCGACCTCAGACGGCGGCCACCGTGGACCGCACCGGCGCGTCGAGCCGGATCACGCCGTAGCTCCAGCCCCGACGCCGGTAGGCGACGGACGGCAGGGCCGTCTCGGCGTCGATGAAGAGGAAGAAGTCGTGGCCGACCATCTCCATCTCGTACAGCGCGTCGTCGAGCGTCATCGGCTCGGCACGGTGGAGCTTCTCCCGGATGACGACGGGCGAGTCGCCCCACGGGACCTCCACGGCGTCGCCGTCGACGGTCGGCGCCGGCGCCGCGGAGGCGGGCTCGACCGGCTCCGCCGGCGGCGCCTGCGTGGACCGTGGTTCCGGGACGGTCACCCCGTTGTTCTTGCGCCGGTCCTTGTCCCGGTCCCGGGCCCGCCTCAACCGCTCCATGAGCTTCGTCGCCGCGAGGTCCAGCGCGGCGTACTGGTCGTCGGCACTGGCCTCCGCACGGACGACCGGTCCCTTGCCCCGTACCGTCAGCTCGATCCGCTCGGACACGTCGGACTGCCGCGGGTTGCGCTCGTGCGTGAGCTCGACGTCCACGCGCTGCGCGCGGGGCGAGAGCTGCTGGATCTTGGCGAGCTTGTCCTCGACGTGGCGGCGGAAGCGGTCGGGCACATCGGTGTGACGGCCGACGACGACGATCTCCATGCTGACCTCCTGGGATGGGACGGCGACCACGCCGCCCGACGGACCTGCGGTGCACACCCTCACGGGGCGATCGGCGGGCACCACCCCCTCCCGGGGAGGTCGGGCTGCTGGGCCCGGACGGCCCACGCCCCCCGCGACCTGAGGTGGTCGGCGACGGGGAACAGCTCCATGCACCGACGTTAGTCCCCTGCGGCGGACGGGGGAAGGGACGCGCCAGAGGGCAAGATCACATCGTCCACCGAGCCCCCCGGCGCCGGGGTGGCGGCCAGCACGAGGGCGCCTGCGACGAGCGCACCGGCGCCGCCGAGGACGCGCGCACAGGCGGCCACGGTGCTGCCCGTGGTCAGCACGTCGTCGACGAGGAGGCACCAGCGGGGCAGCGGGAGCGGCCCGGCGCGCAGGACGAACGTGGCGGCGGTGTTGCGACCTCGGGCGCGCGCGCCCAGCCCCACCTGGTCGCGGACGCCCCGACGGCGCCGCCGGAGCAGCTCCGCCGGCTCGGCGGGCGTCCCCCCGGACCGCAGGCCCCGGGCGGCCGCCGCCGCGAGCCGCGCGACGAGATCGGCGCCGCGGCGCCGTCGGGAGCCGGGCGTCGTGGGCACGGGGACGACCAGGAGCGGGGCACCCCGCGTCGCCGCCAGCAGGGTGGGCGC
>JACIXM010000361.1 GCA_014360395.1 Actinotalea sp. | reverse complement strand
CCGCGTCACGTCGTGAGCGGGCCCGCGATCCTGTGCCGACGGCGGACGGGACCGGTCCGCGTCGGAGCCCGCCGGTAGCCTCCCACCATGACCTCGCACGCCTGGACGACCGTCGGTGACCCCGTGCCGCCCCGGCAGGACGCCGGGACCCCGGCACCCGGGACGGTGGGCGCGGACGGCGTGCTCGCCTCGCCCACGGCGACCGGCCCGCTCGACGCGACCGTCGACGTCCCCGGGTCGAAGTCGTTGACGAACCGCTACCTGGTGCTCGCGGCGCTCGCCGAGGGGCCCGGCGTCGTGCGCGGTGCGCTGACGTCCGACGACACGGCCCGCATGGCCGAAGCGCTCACCGCCCTCGGGGCCCCGGTCCGCCGGGACGGCTCGGACTGGTCGGTGACACCGTTGCCGCCACGCCCCACGGGGTCCGACGCACACGCGGAGCCGGTGGACGTCCACTGCGGGCTCGCGGGGACGGTGATGCGGTTCCTCCCGCCGGTCGCCGCCCTGCTGGGCCGTCCGGTCCGGTTCGACGGCGACCCTCCGGCGCGCGTGCGCCCCATGGGACCCGTGCTGCGGGCGCTCGAGGCGCTCGGGGTCGCCGTCCGGGACGAGGGCCGCGGCACCCTCCCGTTCACCCTGACCGGCCCCGCGCGGCTGCGCGGCGGGCACGTCGACGTCGACGCCAGCGGCTCGTCGCAGTTCGTCTCCGGCCTCCTGCTCGCCGCCGCGCGGTTCGAGGAGGGGCTCGAGCTGCGGCACACCGGCCCGACGCTGCCGAGCCTGCCCCACATCGAGATGACGGTGGCCGTCCTGCGCGAGGCCGGCGTCGAGGTGGACGACTCCCGCCCCGGCATCTGGCGGGTGGCGCCCGGGCCGGTCCGGGCGCGCGACCTGCGGGTCGAGCCGGACCTGTCGAACGCGGCGCCGTTCCTGTGCGCCGCGCTCGTCGCCGGCGGCACCGTCCGGGTGCCCGGGTGGCCCGAGAGCAGCACGCAGCCGGGGATGCTCCTGCCCGAGCTGCTCACCGCGATGGGCGGCGTCGTCGAACGCCAGGGGGACGTCCTCGCGGTCACCGGGACCGGGGCCGTGCACGGCATCGACGTCGACCTGCACGAGGCCGGGGAGCTGGCACCGACCATCGCGGCGCTGGCCACCCTGGCGGACTCCCCCACACGGCTGCGGGGCATCGCGCACATCCGCGGGCACGAGACGGACCGCCTGCACGCCCTGGCGACGGAGATCACCCGCCTCGGTGGACGCGTGGAGCAGACCTCGGACGGCCTGGTCATCACCCCGGCCCCGCTGCACGGCGCCCGCGTCGAGACCTACCACGACCACCGCATGGCGACGGCCGGGGCGCTGATCGGCCTGCGCGTGCCCGGGGTGCAGGTCGTCGACGTCGCCACGACCGGCAAGACGCTCCCGGACTTCGTCGGGATGTGGCGCGGGATGCTCGGGGCGGATGCACCGCGCACGGACGGCTGAGGGGCGGGATGCGGGAGTGACGACAGCGGCGGGGACCGACCGGCGGGCGCTGCGGTGAGCCGGCTCGCCGGACGCTACGACGAGAGCCACGTCCGCTCGCGCCCGAACCCCCGCGGCTCGCGTCCGCGGACGAAGCAGCGGCCCCTCCACGAGGACGCCCTCCCCGCGCTGGTCACCGCCGTCGACCGCGGCCGCTACACCCTGCTCGTCGCCGAGGGCGAGCCGGACGAGCGGACCGTGACCGCGATGCGCGCCCGCGAGCTCGGCCGCGAGCGCGTCGTGTGCGGCGACCGGGTCGACGTCGTCGGCGACACCAGCGGCGATCCCGGCACCCTCGCGCGCATCGTGCGGATCGCCGACCGCGCCACGGTGCTGCGCCGCACGGCGGACGACACCGACCCCGTCGAGCGGACCCTCGTGGCCAACGCCGACCAGCTCGTGGTCGTCACGGCGCTCGCGGACCCGGAGCCCCGGACGCGCATGATCGACCGGTGCGTCGTCGCGGCCTACGTGGCCGGCATGGACGTGCTGCTGTGCCTGACCAAGGCCGACCTGGCGCCGCCGGACGACCTCGTGGCCCTCTACGCGCCGATCGGGGTCGACGTCGTCGTCACGTCGTTCGGCACCGCGGCGTCCGACGACGACGCGCCCGCCATCCACGGGCTGGACCAGGTCCGCGAGCGCCTGGTGGGACGCACGTCCGTCCTCGTGGGTCATTCCGGCGTCGGCAAGTCGACGCTGGTCAACGCCCTGGTCCCGGATGCGGGACGGGCGACCGGGGACGTCAACGACGTGACCGGGCGGGGCCGGCACACCTCGTCCTCCGCGGTGGTCCTGCGCCTGCCCGAGCACGCCGGGTGGGTGATCGACACCCCCGGTGTCCGCTCCTTCGGGCTGGCGCACGTGCACCCGGAGGACCTGCTGCGCTCCTTCGCCGACCTGGACGCCGTCGCCCAGGCCCGGTGTCCGCGGGGGTGCTCCCACGCCGCCGACGCCCCGGACTGCGCGTTGGACGAGTGGGTCACCCAGGCCGATCAGGACGAGGACCCGGGCACGTCCGAGGAACGCGCCGCACGGGTCGACTCCTTCCGCCGGCTGCTCGCGGCGCGCACCTCGGCCGCTACGGTGCAGCCATGACCATCCGATCCGGGTACGACGACGACCTCCGCCTCGCCCACGTCATCGCCGACCAGGTCGACGGCCTGACGACGAGCCGCTTCAAGGCCCTGGACCTGCGCGTCGAGACGAAGCCGGACACCACCCCGGTCACGGACGCCGACCGGCAGGCGGAGGAGATCGTCCGCGCGCAGCTCGCGCGGACCCGCCCCCGGGACGCCGTCGTCGGCGAGGAGCTGCCGGACACGGGCCACGGGCCGCGGCAGTGGGTCGTCGACCCCATCGACGGCACCAAGAACTTCGTCCGCGGGGTCCCGGTCTGGGCGACCCTCATCGCCCTCATCGACGCCGGGCGCCCGGTGCTCGGCGTGGTCAGCGCGCCGGCCCTCGGGCGGCGTTGGTGGGCGGCCGAGGGCAGCGGCGCATGGACCGGCCGGTCGCTGGCCTCGGCGACGCGGCTGCACGTCTCGCAGGTGAGCCGGCTGGAGGACGCCTCCCTGTCCTACTCCAGCCTGTCCGGCTGGGAGGAGCAGGGGCGCCTGGAGGGCTTCCTGGACCTCACCCGGACGGTGTGGCGCACGCGGGCCTACGGGGACTTCTGGTCCTACGTCCTCGTCGCCGAGGGCGCCGTCGACATCGCGGCCGAGCCGGAGCTGGCCCTGCACGACATGGCGGCGCTCGTGCCGATCGTCACGGAGGCCGGGGGCCGCTTCACGTCGCTGAGCGGCGAGCCCGGCCCGTTCGGCGGCTCGGCGGTGGCGACCAACGGCGTGCTGCACGACCAGGTCCGGGCGTTCCTCGACCCGTTCGGCGACTGACGGCGCCCACGGCGGGCGACGGCGTCCGGGCGTGCACGTCAGCGGGCACTGCGACCGAGCGCGGCCAGCTCCGTGACGTCGTACCAGAGCAGGTCCCGCTCCCCCAGGCGCTCGGCCGCGTCGTCGTCCCCGGACAGCGTCGCGGTGACGTCGGGCCCGGCCGCGGCCTCGTCGACGTGCGCGCACGCGACGTCCGACCAGCCGACGCCGCCGAGCAGGCGCACCACGCTGGGCGCGTGCGCGTCATCGGCCTCGACGGGTTCCACGAGACTCTCCGGGACGTCGGCGGCGACGACGACGCGCCGCCGGGCCGCCGGCGGCAACGCCTCGAGCAGGTCCAGGCTGTCGTCGGCGGCGAGCAGCTGCGCCGCGTACTCCAGGCCCTCCTCGTCCTCGTCCGGCAGCGCGGCCCGCAGGGCCGGCGTCACGGCGTGGACGAGGCGGGCGGTCAGACCGGACGAGGACGCGAGCTCGGGCAGGCTCGCGGGCAGGTAGATGCGCACCGGATCAGTGTGCCGTGACGGGCGTGACGGCGGCGAGCACGTCGTCGGCGAGGCGCGCGACCGCCCGACGCAGCGGTGAGCCGGGCGCCTGCTCGACGACGCTGCGTCCGGCCAGCAGCGCCGCGTCGCACGCGGCGGGGTCGTCCGGCAGGACGTGCACGTCCTCCACCCCCGCGTAGCGCCGCAGCGCGTCCCGCACCGCCTCGGCCGGTCGCGGACCCGCGGTGCCGGGGCGGACGCGGTTGACCACGACGCGCCGCCGCGCAGGCGCCGGGCCGTCGGCGAGGTCCCCGAGGCCGCGCACGAGGCGCTGGATCCCGAGAGGGTCCCCGGCACCCACGACCACGACGACGTCCGCCGCGGCCAGCGCCGACAGGGTCGCCGCGTTGCGCCGCGGAGCGCGGGTGTCGTAGCTGAGCACCTCGTCCTCCTCCAGGCAGAACCCGGTGTCGACGACCGTGGTCGCCGCGAGGCGTCGGCACGCCGGCCACAGCACCTCCAGCCCGGCGTCGGAGATCTCCGGCCAGCGGGCGGCCCGGCTGATCCCCGTGAGCACGCGCAGGCCGTCGTGCACGAGCGGGGTGAGCCGTGCGAGCGTCGCGACGTCCAGGTGCCCGCCGGTCGCCGCGCGGACGGCCGCCGCCAGGCCCGGGGCCTCGTCGAGGAGACCCAGCACCGCCCCGACGGATCCCCCGTAGGTGTCCGCGTCGACGAGGAGCACGTCCCCGCCAGGGCCGCGGGAGGCGAGCTCGGCGGCCAGCGTGGCGGCGAGCGTCGTCCGGCCGGGCGCGCCGGTCGGACCCCACACGGCGACGACAGCACCGCGGTCCTCACCACCCGGGCCGTCCTCCTCGCCGGCGCCGGGCGCCTCCCGCGGCGCGGTGCCGGCGGACGGGTCGGGTCCCGCGACGGCACCGGCCGGGGCGACGCGGTCCGGTCGGCCCGGCCCGGTACCGGTCCGCTCGCCGTCCGCGAGCAGCGCCTGCAGCCGGGCGACGACGTGCTCGACCTCGACCGCGGGGACGACCAGGTCGGCGCCCAGTGCGGAGGCCTCCGGCTCGCCGGGCAGCGCGCCCAGGTCGACCAGGACGACGTGGACGCCGCAGGACTGGAGATGACGGACCGCCTCGCGGTCCAGCCCGGCGACCGACGAGCCCACCACGGCCACCGCACCCAGCCCGGCCGCGCCGGCGGCCAGGAGCTCGGCGAGGTCGGCGCAGCGCCGGGTGACCTCGAGCCCCGGGCTCGCGTCGAGGGCCCGGACGAGCGTCGTCTCGAGGTCCCCGCGCAGGGCGCAGAGGACTCCCGTGCTCACCGGGTCCCGCCCGGGACGGGGACGAGCTCGACCGTGCCCGCCCCGCGCACCGCGGCGAGCACCTCCGGGAGATCATCGAGCGGCACGAGGACGTGGACCGTGGCGCCGGGCCCGACGGAGAACGTCGACGTCGCGGCCCCGACCTCCGCGACGGTCAGCGCGGCGGCGAGCTGCCGGGGCGGCGCCGGCGACGCCGCGCCGCCGAGCGGCGTCTCCGGGACGAACCACAGGTCGACGAGCGAGCCCTCGACGACGGCGCTGGACACCTCTGCCCCCGTCGTGACGGCGACGGCCCTGGTCGCCGCGTCACCGGCGCTCGCGACGGCCGAGGACGGGACGAGCTCGCCCTCGCGCACCACCCGCGTCACGACCAGCTCGGCCAGGTCGACGTCGGCGGGCAGGTACTGCGCACCGTCCTCGGGCAGCCGGACGTCGACCGTGCGCAGCATCTCGGCCCGCAGCGCCTCCCCGGGCACGAGCGCCTCGCGCGCGACGAGGACGGGGGCCGTGCGGCCGGCGGAGCCGACGGCCCAGGAGCCGAGGAGCGCAGACAGACCGACGAGCGCGACACCCAGCAGCAGGCGGGGGTCGCGCCACCCCGGTCGTCGCAGCCGCGGGGCGCGCGGGGCCGGCAGGGCTGCTCCGCGCGTCCCCTCCCCCGCCGCGACGGGCGCGCCGCCGGGCCCCACCCGTCCTGCGCCGTCCTGCAGCCCCACCGCTGCTGTCCTCGTCCCCATGACGCCCCCTCGCCCGGTCGACCCGCGTGCCCGGACCGCGCCCGGCACGCGGGCAGCATCATGCCGTGCCCGGGGCGCGCCGTGGGGCGCCGGTCCCCTCTGTGGACGGCGAGGGCAGCGGCGCGGGGCGTGCCAGACTGCTGCCATGCCGGCCCGGTTCCTCACGCTCGCTGACGTGCAGGAGGTCCTCAACATCTCCGCCGCCCAGGCGTACGCGCTCGTCCGCAGCGGCGAGCTGCCCGCCCTCCAGGTCGGCGGGCGCGGCGTGTGGCGGGTCGAGGCCACGGAGCTCGAGGCCTACATCCAGCGGATGTACGAGCAGACGCGGGCGCGGATCAGCAGCGGCGACGTCGAGCGGGACGCCGCGGACGCCGGGGGCGGCGCGGCGCGCTGATCGCGTCCCCGCCGGCGGCAGGGTCCGCCGAGCCGGTCACCACCGGCTGACCACGTCGACCGCGGCCAGCAGCACCGCCTCCGCCGTGCCGCGCGGCCGGTGGTCGGCGGGGTCGACGACCCCCAGGTCCATGTGGTCGGCCCCGACCGCGTCGACCCGGCCGACGACGGCCCCGCCCGAGGTCTCCACGCGGACGACGCACCGGTCACGTGCCACGGCCCGCAGCGCGTGGCCCAGTCCCAGACGGCGCAGCGGGGAGCCGATCCCCGCAGCAGCGACGGACGGCGCTCCGCGGACCGTGGTCACGGCCGCGAACGGCACGAGGTGCTCCCGGCGACCGTCCTCCAGCAGCAGCCAGGAGGCGGCCACGTCGAGGACCTCGCCGCAGACCCGGGCGCCCGAGCGAAGGACGACCTCCACCGGCGTGCCGGTGCCGGCGCGCAACCGGTCCACCAGGAGCACCGAGGACCTCTCGGCGCGGGTCAGCTCGGCCACCTGGTCGGCCCGCGACTGCGCGTCCGCGGCGTGGACCTGCAGCTCCATGTCGGCGAACAGCGCGTCCCATCGCACGCCCGGCACGGTAGCGCAGCGCAGGCCGGCGGGACCGGTCGGGCCGGGCCGCGGCGCACGCGCCGGCCTGTGCCACCCACAGGCGACCCGACCGCCGTTGACAGCATCGCTGTGCATCCACGATGGTCTAGCGACATCAAAAGACATCAAATGTCATCCATCGCCGAGGTCCACCCAGGGGGAACGATGCAACACCCGTCCGTGCCGGAGGTGCTGCGCGCAGCGGGCGCCGCCACGGCCACCACGGCCCTCGCGGCCGCACTCGTCACGGCACTGCCGGACCATGCCGCCGCGGCGCTGTCGCCACGGGCCACCGTGGACGCACTCGTGCTCGCGGCGGTGCTGGGGCTCGCCGCCGTGGCGGCCACGGCCCTCGCAGCCGGCTGCGTCGCCCTCGCCCTGGCCATGTTCGCGCGGGCGACGGGCCGTCGGGCCGTCACGCTCGACCGCGCGGCGCGGGCGCTCACTCCGGCGGCCTTGCGTCGACTGGTCGCGGCGGGCGTCGGGATCGGCCTGGGCCTCGGCGGCGCCGCGACGGCGACCGCGGTCGAGGCCGACCTCGGCTGGCAGCCCACGGTCGCACCGGCCGGCACGAGCGCACCCGCGACGGCGGCCACGGACCGCACGGCCGACTCCCCCTCCCGGGACGCCGGAGCCACGTCGACGCCCCGGGTGGTCCTCGACGTGGCGGAGACGCCACCGAACGACGCCCCCGGGGTGGAGCCGAGGACGGTCGCGACCGTCCGCCCCGGCGACACCCTGTGGGGCCTTGCCGCCGATCACCTGGGCACGGACGCGACCGACGCCGACGTCGCCGCCGCCTGGCCCCGGTGGCACGAGGTGAACCACACCGTGATCGGAGCGGACCCGGACGTGCTGCGCCCCGGGCAGGTCCTGGTCGTCCCGACAGGGGTGGTCCTCACCGCCTCGGCGACCGCCAGCGAGGAGGAGACCCGATGAGCGCGCTCACCGCTCACGCCGCCACGCCCGCAACCCAGGGCGCCGCCCGCGCACGCCGCCTGCCAGGCACGCCCGCCGGGCAGCCCGCCGCGATCCGGCGCCGCCGGCCGCGCCTCCTCCTCCTGCCGCCGGTCGACCCGCCGGCCCGGCCGGCCGAGGAGGCCGTACCGCCCGGACCGCCGCCGAGCTGGTCCGTCCGGTCACCGCTGACCGAGGCGGCCTGGGCCCCGCGGCCCGTCCCGACCCCGGAGCCGGAGCCCGCACCGCTGCCCGACCCCGGCGACCTCGCCCGCGCCGTCGTCGTCTGCGCCGTCGAGGCGCTCGCCGGGGCGCGCCCGCTGGCGCAGCTCGTCCGCTGGCTCACCCCGGAGCTCTACGAGCACCTGGCCGGGACGCGGGCGGCGCGTGGCGCCGTCACCGGCCCTGTCCGCCGGGCGACCGCCCGCAGCGCGACGGTGTGCCGCGTGGCCGAGGAGGTCGCCGAGGCGACCGTCGTCGTGCACGACGGCCTCCGGGTGCGTGCGGCGGCGGTGCGGCTGGAGGTGCACCGCCGCCGCTGGCGTGCGGCCGTGCTCGAGATCTACTGACCGCCGACCGTCGGTACCGACGCCGCA